>NZ_WPCA01000027.1 GCF_009741825.1 Halapricum sp. CBA1109 | reverse complement strand
TGGGCGGTATCCGGACCAACGTCGGCCTCGAGGCGGCGAGTACCAGATGGTCTGGGCGACAACCCGGTGTTGAACAACCCGAAAGCCTTCGACATGCTCGATCCCGAGGGTGTCGTCGACCAGTACGAGGCGCTTTCCTACACCGAGGAGGAGGCCGCGACCGTTCCGCTGTTCGCGATGTCCGAAGGCTTCACCCCGGCGGACAGTGGCAGTGGTGACGGCGGCGAGGACGAAGTCGTCGACTCCGACGGCGACGGCGTGCCGGACGACGAGGACTACGCACCCGAGGACCCGACCATCCAGGACCCGCCGGCCGGACCGGACGGCCAGCCGAGTCAGGCTGTCCCCGGCGGCGAGGGAACGCCGACGAGTATCGACCGCGACGGCTTCACCGAGGACGTCGACGGCGACGGCGATGTCGACTCTCGGGATGTCAGCCTGCTGTTCGACCAGCGCAACAGCGAGGCTGTCCAGTCGAACTCCCAGTACTACGACTTCAACGACGACGGGCAGTTCACCATCGGCGACATCGTCGAGCTGTACAACAAGATCTTCCGGTAACGCCGGACCCAACCGAATTTCTTTTCGACGCGCGACCGAAACCGGGTAGATTCTTCTATAATATAGATGAACGATATCATAACGCTTTTAGCGAGTACGGCGAACGTTCAATAGTACGCGTGGGCATCTCAGTTTCGACTACGTGCCGCCCGCCGGTCCCTCGTCGGGGACGTCGTGAGGAGTCGATACTGGGGCTGTCCAGCGCTTTTCAACTATGAAACGGAGAGACTATCTGAGCGGCCTCGCCGGAATCGGGGCGCTATCGGCTGTCGGACAGGCCACAGCGGACGACGGCAAGCGAAAGCTCTCGCTGTCGAACGCTGTCGGGGACGACACACACCATCCGGGCCCGCCGCGGTTCGCGGAGGTCGGGGAAACCTTCTACGACCGGATGTTCACGGACTTCGGTGCGGACCACAGCGACGGGAAGTGGCGCGACAACTTCTCGCCACAGATCGTCGGCGAACCACAGCAGGACGCCGAAAACTACAGCGCCGACGACTTCACGTGGTCGATCACCGAGCAACCGGACGACAGTTCGGCCGAGATCGAGTACGCGCCCGCCGACAACGGCATCCCGCAGTACGACTCGGGCAACGACAACGTCGCGGAGTTCGCGCCCGACGTTCCGGGAACCTACGTCCTGACGCTCGACGTCAACGACGGGAACGCCTACGAGCAGACCATCCACGTCTTCCCCGAAGGCGGGGACACTGGGGAACCGCGGATCGAACTCGAGGGCACCTACGACGCCGAGGCTGGCGAGTTCGTCATCGAGTCCAACCCCCAGCTATCGCCCGACAGCAGTCAGGGGACGAGCGACCTGTTCGTCGAGTGGCTGGCCGACGACCGCGACGCGCTCTCGACGGGCGACGTCTCGGTCGGTGAGGGGACCGACTCTTGGACGGCGCGCGTCTCGAAGGACGCCCTCGACGGCGAGGTGTGCCGCCTCCACGCGGCCCCTTCGGACGGCTCCCGCCACGGCGTCGCCGACGTGGTCGAACTCGACCCCAGCGCCGAGGAGGTAAACTACCCCAACCGGCCGCCGGAGTGGATCGAGAACGGGATTATGTACCAGATATTCCCGCGCTCGTTCGAGGGCCCGCCCGAGGAGGGCGAGTGGCCGCTGACGAACTCAAACGCCGACTTCGCCAGCATGGAGGAGCGGCTTGAGTACCTCGACTCGCTGAACATCGATGTCATCTGGTTCACGCCCATCGTTCCCTCCGAGAGCGCGAACTGGAAGCCCCAGAACGCAGACGCCTGGGACGGCGAGGGCGGCAACCGATACCGGTTCTCCGGCGGTGGCCCACACGGCTACGACGCACTCAGCTACTACCAGATCGCCGAAGACCTCGGTTCCGAGGTCAGCTTCGAGGAGTACAGCGACGAGCCGTGGCCGTGGGAAGACGGCTACGATCCGGAGAACAACCTCCGGGAGCAGGCCCGCCAGAACGCTATGGAGGAGTTCCAATCCTTCATGGAGACGGCCCACGAGGAGTACGACATCAAGATCTGTTTCGACTTCGTCATCAACCACGGCGGCCGTCACCACCCGTTCTTCCAGGACACCATCGAGACGCTGCTGGACTCCCGCGGTCCCTCCTACACTTACAAGGACATCGGCGAGTACAACCGCGACTCGAAGTACTTCGACTGGTTCGCGCGCCAGGACGAACCGTTGAGCTACGACGGCGGCGTCTCCGACCCGGCCCCGGCCGCGACGGGCTTTGCCGGCCTGCGCGTGATGCCCCAGTGGAACTACGGCAACGTGGCGCTGCGCGAGCACATCCTCGCGGCCGCCGAATACTGGGCGGATATGGGCGTCGACGCCTTCCGGTGTGACATCGCCTACGGTGTCCCCAACAGCTTCTGGAAGGAAGTTCGGGAGGCCGTCCGCGCGAAGAACAGCGAGTTCATGCTGCTCGACGAGACCATCCCGAACAACTCGGAGTTCGCCGAGAGTATGTTCGATATGCACTTCGACACGGCGGACTTCATGAACACGGCCCACGCCGTCGTCGCGGGCGACCAGTCGGCGATGCAGCTGTACGACGCGGTCGACATCCGTGACGAGGAAGGGTTCCCCGAGTACACCCTGATCGCAAACGCGACGGAGAACCACGACGAGTTCCGCCTGCTCGATCAGGCAAAGGGCGGCGGCCGCGACGACCCGGAGAAGGCGGCCCGAGCCGTCTGGGCGGCCGGCGTCGCCCTGCCGGGTATCCCCTTTATCTACTACGGACAGGAGCGCCAGATCACCAACTACGGACAGGAACGGTTCGACTTCGACGGCTCCGGCGACGACTATCGGACCGGCGACGGCGACGTCGGCCCGGGCAACCCCGCCCGAGCCTTCATGAACTGGGGCGAGGAGTTCCCCGAGGAGCATCTGGAGTTCTTCCGGGAGGTCACCGCCTTCTATCAGGACACCGAGGAGCTCAAACCGGGCGCCGACCTCCAGCGCGCGTGGTTCCGGACCGACAACGACGTGCTCGCGTTCGGGCGCGTTCCGGAGGACGACGACCTCGACCCGGTCATCGTCCTGGTCAACCTCGACGCGGAGGCCGCGCAGGTCGACCTCCTGCCGGGCGCGGAGACGAGCGATATGTTCTCCGGCGACGACATCGGCGTCGACACCGACAACGACGCCGTCTCCGTCAGCGTCGACACGATGGCAGTCGTCAAGACGGACGAACTGTTCAGCGTCGGCAACCGCATCGCGCAGTTCGAGGAGGCGACCGGCGACGACAACGGGCCGGGTAGCTACACCTACCCGACCGGCGACGCCTACACCGATGGCGTCTTCGACATCGACGAGGCGACGGTCCACACGCTCGGGACGGACTACCAGCTACGGTTCACCGTCGACGGCGACCTCACGAACCCCGACGACACCGAGACGGGCGTCTCCGTCCAGCACTTCCAGGTGTATATGTCCAACCCCGACGCTGGGGAGGACGCCGGCACGACGGCCGGTCGCGCCGGGACGAACATCACCCTCGAGGCACCCTACCAGTACCGCGTAGTCGGTCACCCCGAGGAGGGTGTTATCGTCGAGGACGCCGACGGCAACGAGGTCGCGACGGGGTCGCTCAAGGCCAACCCCATCGAGGACGCCGTCGTGGTCGAGTTCCCGAAGACGGCACTGAACACCGGTATCCGCTCGCTGAACCTCGCGCCGTTGCTGTTCGGCTACGACGCGGACGCCGAGGGCGGCGTGATGCAGGTCGAGAGCGAGGCCGGATCGACTACCTTCGGCGGGGCCGAGAACGGCAACGCGCCGAACGTCATCGACGCTGTCCTCCCCGGGACGACCTCCCAGAGCGAGGCGTTATCCTACAGCGAGGGCGACGGCGGGCTGGCGACGGTGCCGTACACGCCGCTGACGACGCCCTACGAGACGGTCGCCGAGTTCAGCGACCCCGCCGGAGACAACTTCGGTCCCGGCGGCTACGAACTCCCGACCGGCGGCAGCTACTACGAGGAGATGGGCGACGTCCGGAGCCTGACCATCGAGGAGAGCCGTTCGCGGACCCGGTTCGCCTTCGAGATGGAGACCATCGAGAACGACTCCGCGTTCGGGCTCCCCCGTGGATGGTCCCACGAGTACTTCCAGGTATACATCCGTGATCCGGAGATCGATCCCGACGCCGTCGCCGGTGAGGTCGTCCCCTCCAGCACGGAGGGGCGGACCGGCCTGAACGCCGAGTTCGAGGCCCCCTACCAGTACCGTGTCGCCGTCAACGGCGAGGGCGCGAAACAGGTCGAAGGCGCCGATGGAACGACGATCACGAGCGACGTGAACGCGGCCGTCGACGGCGACACCGTGCTGATCGACGTGCCCACCGACGCCATCGGCGGCAGCCTCGAAGGCAAGGAACTCGCACCGCTGGTCTGTCCGTTCGACGGGTACGGAAACGGCGAACTCCGCGCGTTCGGGAGTTCGGCCGACACCCACCAGATCGGCGCGGACAACTCGGGACAGGCGCCGAAAGTGCTGGATATGATCACGCCGGAAGG
Organism: Halapricum sp. CBA1109; assembly: GCF_009741825.1. Classification (GTDB taxonomy): domain Archaea; phylum Halobacteriota; class Halobacteria; order Halobacteriales; family Haloarculaceae; genus Halapricum. The sequence continues at coordinate 20,338 of NZ_WPCA01000027.1, read as the reverse complement.
CGTCGATCAGAGCGACGCGCTGGCCTACAGCAGCGACTCGCTGGCGACGATTCCGTTCACGCCGTTCAGTCAGGGCGTCTCCTCGAACGTCGTGGGGACTATCGTCGACCAGACCGGCGACGACTACGGGCCGGGGACATTCCAGTACCCGACCAGCAGCGAATTCAAGGACGGGGTCTTCGACGTGACAGAGGTCGATGTCGTCGACCGTACCAGCGCGTGGCGCTTCGACGTGACCATCGACGGACCGCTGGAGAACCCCTACGACTACGAGGGCGGGTTCTCCGCGCAGGCCGTCCAGATATACGTGCGTGACCCCGACGCCGGCGACGACGTGCCGTCGTCGACGGAGGGCCGCACCGGGACGATGGTCACCTTCGACCAGCCGTATCACTACGTCGTCCACGCGGTCGGGAACGGTCCCATCGTCGAGGACGCCGGCGGCAACATCGTCGCGGAGGACTTCGAGATATCGGTCGACCGCGAGAACGGCACGCTCGGTCTCAACGTGCCCAAGTCGGCCATCGGCGGCGACATCACTGACAAGGAACTTGCGATCATGATGTTCAGCCACGACGGCTTCGGCGACGGCGGTATCCGGACCGGCGTCGGCGTCGAGGCCGATACCTACGTCATCGGTCTCGGGGATGCGCCGGTGACCAACTCACCGCGCGTGTTCGACCTCGTCGTGCCCGGCAGCGTCGTCGACCAGGCCGTGGCGCTGGCGTACGACTCCGAGACGCCCGTCTCGGTCCCGCTGTACGACACGCAGACGCTGTTCGACGGGACCCGCGCCGAGGACAGCCCCGGACTGGCCGACCCCACCGATGACGGCGGTTCGAACGACGGCGGTTCGGACGACGGTGGTTCGGACGATGGATCGGACGACGGGTCCGACGACGGCGGAACGACGACTACCGAGGGCGGTTCGGACGGCGGTGGAATGACGACCACCGAGGACGACTCGACGTTCGATACCGCGACCGACGAGGAGACGACTTCGGGCGACGGGCCCGGGTTCGGCGTCGTCTCCGGTGCGCTCGGCACCGCCGGCGGTGCCGCCTACGCGGCCAAACGACTGCTCGGTGCGGACGAGGCCGTCGACGCCGACGACATCGACGTCGACGCCGAGGCCGACTCCGACCAGCAACAGGCCGACGACTGAGGCCTGTCACCGACTCGCGGCGTCTTTTTTCCAGCAGCCGAGCGACATCCTGCGAGTAGTGATGAAGAAGATCATAATGTTTTTAGATGGTCAGTAGCTTTGTCCGGGCGTGCGACTGGGAGCCTCTACCGTGGTCGTCCCGTTGTCCTCGATGATCGACGATCGATAGGAACAGGCCTCCAGTCCCCGCTTCAAACCATGAAACGAAGGGATTATCTCACGGGACTCGCCGGCGTCGGTGCGCTCGGGGCGTCCGGCACAGCTGCGGGCGAAGACGTACAGTTACTGACAACCTCGCTTGCAGTCGGTGACGACACACACCATCCGGGGCCGCCGCGGTTTATGCAGGTCGGCGAGGTGATCGTCGATCCGGTGTTCGTCAACGCCACTCACGGGTTCGACCGTGACAACCTCGCGCCGAGCATCGTCGGCGAGCCACAGCGTGACGGCGAGGAGTACGACGCCAGTGACTTCTCGTGGTCGGTCAAGTCAAAGCCCGACGACAGTACCGAAGACATCCGCTACGCCGCCGAACCGACCGAGGGTGCAGGCGGTGGCGACCCCTACGACGTCGACGACCCGGCCGACGGCACCCCGCGCTGGGAACCGGGCCACCAGAACGTCGCGGAGTTCGTCCCCGACGTACCGGGCACCTACGTCCTCGAACTGGACGCTCCCGACGGGACCCACGAACAGACTATCCGGGTCTTCCCCGAGGCGCCCGGCGGCGTGAACGAGGCGTTCCACCCCAACAACCCGCCGCGCCTGACGCTGAACGTCGCTGACGAGAGCGGCGACACGTTCGTCCTCGAGGCCGACCTCGCGGCGGCCCCCGAGAGCAGCGCGACCGTCGCCGACCTCTCCGTCGAGGCCCTCGCGGACGACCGCGACGACCTCAGTACCGACGACATCACCGTCGACGGGACGACGATCACGGTCCCGAAAAGCGCCGTCGGCGACTCCTCGCGGATCCACGTCTGCCCGTTCGACGACGCCAACGGCGTCCACGGGATGGTCGACCAGGCCGTCCTCGACGGCGCAAACGGCACGGTCGAGTTGACGAACCGACCGCCCGAGTGGATCGAGAACGGCGTGATGTACGAGATATTCACGCGCTCGTTCGGCGGGCCGCCCGAGTCCGGCGAGTGGCCGCTTGAGAACTCCAACGCCAACTTCAACGACTATCAGGACCGCGTCAGCTATCTCAGTGATCTGGGCGTCGACGTGGTCTGGCTGACGCCCGTCGTTCCCTCGGAAGGTCCCCAGTGGCGCCAGCCCGAAGACGGGGTCACGTTCCTCGGCGGCGGCCCCCACGGTTACTCGGCGCTGAGTTACTTCGAAGTCGCGCCGGACCTTGGAACGGAGGGAACGGCCGAGAACGCGATGGCCGAGTACGAGGCCTTCATCGACGCCTGCCACGAGCAGGACATCAAGGTCTGTTTCGACTTCGTCATCAACCACTGTGGCCGCCACCATCCGTTCTTCCAAGACACGATCGCCCAGCAGGGCGACGAACCGCCGAACTCGGACCTCACCTACCCCGCCGTCAACGAGTGGAACCGGAGTTCGAAGTACTTCGACTGGTTCGACCGCATCGACGCCGAGGACCGGTACGAGGAGGGGAGCAACGAACTCGTCGAGGTGGCCCCCGCCGCGAAGGGCTTTTTCGGCCTTCGACTCCAGCCCAACTGGGACTTCAGCAACATCGCGCTGCGCGAGCACCTGCTCAAGGCCGGCCTGTTCTGGGCCGACAAGGGCGTCGACGCCTTCCGCTGTGACATCGCGTGGGGCGTCCCCCACAGCTTCTGGCGGGAGTTCCGCGACGTCGTCAAGGCCAAAGACCCGGAGATTATGCTGCTCGACGAGACGATTCCGAACCGCCCGCACTTCGCCGAGGGCGAGTTCGATATGCACTTCGACACCGGCGACTTCATGAGTGCGGCCCACAGCGTCGCCCAGGGGGCGGAAGCGAGTTCACTCTACGATTCGATCACCGTGCGCAAGGACGAAGGGTTCCCGGACCACACGCTGTTGGTCAACGCCACCGAGAACCACGACGAGCGCCGGGCGCTGCAACTGGCGAAAGGCGGCGCGCGGTCGGACCCCGAGAAGGCCCAGCGGGCCGTGTGGGCCGCCGGCGTCTGTCTCCCGGGCGTCCCGTTCGTCTACTACGGGCAGGAGCGCCAGATCAGCAACTACGGCCAAGAGCGGTTCGACTTCGACGGCACCGGCGAGGACGACCGGGTCAACGACGGCGACGTCGGTCCCGGGAACTTCTCCCGTGCGTTCATGAACTGGGGCAACGAGTTCCCCGAAGAACACCTTCAGTTCTACAAGGACGTCCTATCGATGTACCAGAACACCGAGGTCCTGAAGCCGGAGTACGACCTCGTCGAAGCCTGGTACGAGACCGACGACGACGTCCTCGTGTTCGGTCGGAAGGGTGACAGCGATATGCAGGACGCGGTCGTCATCGTCAATCCCGCCGACTCGACGGCGTCGGTCGACCTCCTGCCCAGCGTCGAGACGACCGACCAGTTCACCGGGAGCGACATCCAGAGCGGGACCAACGGGCAGGCACAGACCGTCGAGGTCGACACGCTTGCGGTCCTGCGGACGGACTCGCTGTTCAGCGTCGGGTCGGAGATATCCGTCCTCGACGAGCCCAGCGGCGACGACAACGGCCCCGGCGGCGAGGACGCGTTCACCTACCCGACCGGCGACGCCTACGCCGACGGCGTCTTCGATATGACCGAGGTCGGCGCCTACGACGGCGGCGACACCTACCAGTTCCGCGTCGGTATCGGCGGGTCCCTCGAGAACCCGGACGGACTCGCCGAAGGGTTCAGCGCCCAGCACCTCCAGTTCTATCTCCGAGACCCCTCCAAGGAGAGCGGGTCGACGACGGGACGGGCGGGGACGAACGTCACGTTCGGCGAGAAATACCAGTACCGCGTCGTCGCCGACGGGGCAAACGGCGTCCGCGTCGAGGACGGCAACGGCAACCAGATAGCGACCGGCTCCGTCCAGACCAACAAGGTCGACGACGTCATCGTCGTCGAGTTCCCGAAGACGGTGCTAGACAACGCCTTCAGCGACCACGAGTTCTCGGCGCTGATGTGCGGGTACGACCCCAACGCCGACGGCAACGTGATGCAAGTCGAGAGCGAGGCCGGGACGAACACCTTCGGTGGCGCCAGAAACGACAACGCCCCGAACGTCATCGATGTCCTCGCGCCCCAGAACATCCCCCAGAGCTCACTGCTCAGCTACGAGTCGGACATCAAAGCGACGCTGCAGTTCGTCGCGCTCCGACAGCCGGTCGAGTTGACGACGCTGCCGCTGACCGACGACACCGGCGACAACAAGGGGCCGGGTAGCTACACGCTCCCGACCGTCGAGGAGGGCGGCTTCAGCGTCGCAGACACGGCCTACGACATCTCTGAGTTCCGTGTCTACGACAACCGCTCGGTCGTGAAGTTCGAGTTCGAGATGGCCGCGGAGATACAGAACCCGTTCGGTCTCTCGGCCGGCTTCTCCAACGAGTTCTTCCAGGTGTATATCCGGGACACGGCGGCCGGCAGCGACGCGCCGTCGGGGACCCAAGGCCGACAGGGGACGAACATCGAGTTCGAGCAGCCCTACCAGTACCGCGTCCTCGCCATCGGGGAGGGCCCGAACAAGGGCTTCCCCGCGTCCGTCGAGGACCCGAACCGGAACGTCGTCAGCGACGGCGTGACCGTGCTCAAGGAGGACCCGAAGACGGTCAGCCTCACGGTGCCGAAAGACGCCATCGTCAGCGAGGACGTCCGGGACCTCGAACTCGTTCCGGTCGTCTGCCCCTACGACGGGTACAACCAGTCCGGGCGCGACGCCACGTATATGCGCGGGTTCACGGACGCGTCACCCCCGGAGTACTCCGTCGGTGCGGACAACCCCGATTCGGCGCCGCGCGTGATGGATATGGTTACGCCGCCGGGCGGACAGAGCCAGTCGGAGATACTCGACTACAGCAGCGGGACGCCGACGCTGCCGTTCATCTCGCTGCAGGGCGGTGACTATCGGACGGTCACTTCCGTCAGCGACCCCGAGGGCGATAACCTCGGTGCGGGCAATCTGGAACTCCCGACCGACGGCTCGTTCTACCCCGGTGTCTACGACATCCGGGAGTTCACGCTCGAACAGAACCGGACGCGTGCTCGGTTCACCTTCACGATGGAGGACCTCCAGAAGGTGTACGACGTGCCCCGCGGCTGGGCCCACGAGTACTTCGTCATCTACGTCCGAGACCCCGAGGCGGGCGACGATCAGGCGGCGACCCAACGCGGGCTGAACGGTATGCAGGCAAACACCGCCAAGGAACACCACTACCGGATCCTCGTCACGCCGGAGACGGCGCTCCGTATCGAGGACGCCAACGGGCGTGAACTCACCAGCGACATCACGACGAGTACCAATCTGGACGAAAACACCGTCGAGTTCACCGTGCCCAAGCGGGCTATCGGCGGGAACGTGGCGAACAAGGAGATGACCGTAACGGTCGCGCCGTACTACGGGTTCGCCAGCGACCTCCTGCGCAGATTCCAGGACGACCCCGACGAGTTCATCATCGGGACGAGCGACCCCGGCGCACCGAAGGTCATGGATATGATCACGCCGGCAGGGACGACCCAGACCGAGGCGCTGAGCAGCGCCGGGTTCGGTACCATCGAGCTCCCGATGGCGGTGCCCTCGAACCTCGGCGGCGACTCCGGCGACGGTGGCGACGGCGGGGCCCCCGAAGTCGTGGCCGGCAGTCCGGCACAGGACCTCGACGGGGACGGCAAGTACGAGGACGTCAACGGGGACGGAACGACCGACCTCTTCGACGCCCTCGATTACTACAACAACGGCGACAGCGACGCCGTGCAGAACAACGTCGACGCCTTCGACTTCGACGGCGACGGCGACACCGGCGACCTCTTCGACGCGCTGGAGCTCTGGAACCGCATCAGCTGATCCGGGGCGTCGGCTTTCGGTCACCGATATCGTGAAGTAAAAATCCATAATGTTTTTTGCAACGGTAGTGGAAACGCTCTGTAGTCATGGGGCCGTCACACGGTACTGGGGAACAATCGAGTGACGGTATCGGGGTCGAGCCTCATGCACGGAGTCACCACTATGCAACGAAGAGAGTATCTGACACGAGCGGCGGGCCTCGGTGCGCTCGCCGTGTGTGGCACGACGGGTGCTGCGGCAGCAAGTACAGTCGCTCCGGGAACGAACGTCCTCACCATCGAGGACGGAACCGGAGACAACAACGGCGACGGGAATCTGAGGCTACCTGAAAACAGTAATTTCTACGAGACAGCCTGGGACGTGGACGTATTTACGCTCTCACAGGACGACTCCAGGGTGTACTTCCAACTGGAGATGGCGGGCGAGATACAGTCCGCGTTCGGCTTGGACGTGGACTACTTCCACGAGTTCCACCAGTTCTACATCCGCGATCCCGACGCGGGAGACGACGTTCCCTCGAGCAGTCAGGGGTTCGAGGGGCTGAACGCGAATTTCACAGACCCGTACCACTACGTGCTACTCGCCAACGGGGAAGGGTACTCGGCAATTCAGAACCCAAACGGTGAGGAAATCACGACGGACGTGACTGTAGATGTCCAGGGAGACACCTTCGTGATCGACGCTCCGCGGTCGGCAATCGGTGGTGACATCACCGACACGGAGGTCGCAATTCTGGAGTGCCCGTACGACGGTACAGAAACTGAAGCCGGATTCTTGCGCGATATAACTGAAAACGGCGACGAGTATGACTTTACCGGCGGGTCCAGTGGTTCTCCCCGAGTCATCGATATGGTCGAAGGCGAGGGCCAAGACCAGACCGAAATCCTCGACGACTCCGGGTTCGGAACCGTCGAGATTCCGTACATCGACGTCGACACCGAGAGCAGTAACGGTGGCGGCGACGACGGCGGCGGTGACGACGGCGGTGGCGGCGAGGGTCCGACACTCCCCGGGCAGGCGAACCCGGCACGGGACCCCGATGGCGACGGCAAGTACGAGGACGTCAACGGGGACGGGCAGACCGACCTCTTCGACGCACTGGACTACTACAACAACGGCGACAGCGACGCGGTCCAGAACAACGTCGACGCCTTCGACTTCGACGGTGACGGCGACGCCGGGGACCTCTTTGACGCCTTGGAACTCTGGAACCGCATCAGCTGAGCTGTCGGGCGACTATCTCGTCGGCGGCGTCGAGAAACGCCTCTTTCTTTTCGGCCGGTACCGTCGCGCCCGCCGCGATGTCGTGGCCGCCGCCGTCGCCGCCGACCGACCGGGCCGCCTCGCCGACCACGACAGAGAGGTCCAGCCCGCGCCCGACCATCGGGCCGGTCCCGCGGGCCGAGACTTTCAGGTCCGTCTCGGATTTCTCCGCGAAGGCGAGTATCGGTTTCTCCCGGGAGATACCGTCTGACCCGAGAGCCATCCCCGCGACGATGCCGACGATGGTCTCTCTGATCCGGTCGCCGGCGTCGAAGTACTGGAGGTGCTCGCGGTCGGTGACGCCCTGTTCGGTGACCCACTCGATACCCTCCGAGAGGTTCCGGCGGTGGTTGGCCAAGAGACGACGTGCCCGCTGTAGGGCCTCGCCGCGCTCGCCCAGACAGACCGCGACCCCCACGTCGGCTCTTTCGTATCGCGCTGTAGCGTTTAAGAGCGTGGAGAACTCGCTGGCGTCCCGGAGTTCGGTGCCCTCGGGTTCGGTCGGGAGGGTGTAGGTCGTCCCGACCAGTCGCTCGACTTTGCCAGCGGGGACGCCGCGACGCAGCGCTCGCTGGACGAGTTCGCTGGCGACGGTCCGTTTCTCGTCCGCCGAGAGGTCGACCCACGTCCGCCACTCGCCGTCGACCCGCAACTCCAGTCCGAGGTCGTTCAGGAAGGCGATAGCACCGGACTCGTCCCCGGAGATACCCGGGATGTGGACGTCACTGGAGTACTCAAGCAGTTTGGGCAGCGGTCTGGTCTGGGTGCCGTAGAGCGTGAGGTCTTTGCCCTCTTCGAGGACGCCCGCTTCGATGCCCTCCTCGACGATTGCGGTGTTCGCTCCGGTGAGTTGTCCGCTTGTCGCCTGCATGTCGCCGACGGCGCCGACGACGGCGAGGCCGGCGAGGTCGGTGTTGCCCGCGTCCAGCGCACGCGCGAGGACGTAACTCGCGCCGGCTCCCGACAGCTCGCTCGCGCCGTCGATGCCGACGAGCAGGGGGTTGCAGTGGCACTCGAAGTCGGCGTAACCGTCGGTGTCGGTCACCGCGTCGGTGCAGTCCCCGGGGGCCGAGGGCTGGTGGTGGTCCGCGATCACCGCCTCGAAATCGCCCGCCGAGACGTGCCGACTGATCACGTCGAGTTGGCCGCTCCCGAAGTCCGTGAACAGCACCGTCTCACAGTCCATCGCCGCGATGGAGGCGATCTCCGTCTCGTCGAGTTGCTTTTTGAACACGACCTCGTGGGGGATGTCAGCGCGCGAAAGCGCCGTGGACGCGATGGCGGCGCTGGTCAATCCGTCGGCGTCGATGTGCGAGGCGAGGACGACGCTGTCTGCCGCGCGCAACCGCTCCGCGCAGGCCGCCGCGCGGTCGTCGAGTTCCGGTACCGGTCCCATCACTCTGTGGTGGGGCGCTGTCGAGTATAAACCTCCGGACCCGGAAGTATATTAGATTACGCTATATCGAATCGCTTCACCGCCCGCTACCCCCACGTCCATCGCGCGTCCAGCACGTAGCGATAGAGGCCGCTGACGAGGATGGCGACGGCGTTCGCCAGCAGGTACGACAGCTCTTGGTACTCCACGAGGACGAAGAGGACGGCCAACTGGATGGGAATCGCCGTCCCGCGGACGACGTTCGTCTTCAGGAGGCCGACGAGATACTCCATCCGGCCGGTGTTTTGGACCTCCCGGAACGTCCAGGCGTTGTTGAGGACGTACGCGAGGACGATGGTTATCTCGATAGCGATGGGTGCGCCCAGCAGGTAGTGGAGGCCGGCGACGTCGACGAACAGCCAGAGCAACACCATCTGTACCCCGGCGGTCGCGGTGCCGACGACGACGAACCGTCGAAGCTGTCGGGAGAGCGGGCCGCGCTGGAGCGCCCGGAGAAACGAGCGGAACATCACTTGTACCCGAGGGCGTCGAGCCGTGCTCCGACGTCGCCGTCGACGTCGGCCGCCGCGTCTGTCCCGTCGGTGGCCCGGAGACGCTCGGCGTGGGACCGGGCTATCGGCGCGAATGACTCGATGACTCCTCGCTGCTCGGGGTTCGGGTCGTCCGCGAGGTCGGTCTGCTGGGTCGGGTCCGACGGCCGGTGGTACAGTTCCTCGCTTCCGGTGTCGGTGTTCCGGATGTAGGTCCACTCGCTGTCGCGGACGCTGACGAACAGGTCGCCGTCGTCGAGACTGCGCGGAATCGGCTGGGTCGTCACCGACTCCCCACGGACCGTCACCGACACGACCGGGTCCTCGGGCGGTGCGGCACCGTCCGCGACCGTCGGCGCGAGCGTCGCGCCCGACCACGCCGCCGGCGCGTCGATATCGAGGAGGTCGGTGACCGTCGGCGGAATCGCGTCCAGTCCGACCTGCCGGTCGACGCGTCGGCCGTCTGCGCCCGGCACGTCGACGACGAACGGGACCCGGATCAGTTCGTCGTAGAGCTTGGGGTAGTGGGCGAGGTGGCCGTGGTCCTGAAACTCCTCGCCGTGGTCGCCCGCGAGGACGACGGCCGTCTCGTCGTCGAGGCCGTTCTCGGCCAGCGAGTCCAGTAGCCGACCGACGCTGGCGTCGACCTGCCTGACCGCCGCCTGGTACAGCGTCCGGAGGTCCCGTAGGGTCCGCTCACCGACCTCCCACCCGAGCCCCGTTCGGGTGTGCGCGTGGAGCATCCGGTGGGTGCCGAGCAGGTCCGAGGACACCTCCCGGATGTACCGCGGGGCGGGCACGTACGGCGTGTGGGTGTCCATATAGTGAACCCAGAGGAAGAAGGGGCCGTCCGTCGATTCGAGGAACGAGGTCGCGGCGTGTTCGACGTCGAACATCCGCGAGGTGTCGAGAAACGGTCGGTCGTCGGTCTCGCCGCGGACCCACGATCCGAGGCGACGTACCGGTGCGGTGGCCAACTGGAGCCACGCTTCGACTGTCGGATGCGTCGCCAGATACTGGCTGTAGATGCTCGATCCGACGGTTGCGACGAACGGTTCGAACTCGTCGAACCCCTCGTCGTAGCCCCAGTGGGAGGTGAGAAACCCGTTCGCGGCGTTGAAGCCCCCGGTCGAGAGGCCCGCGTCGGACAGCACCGACGCGAGCGTCGTCGACTCGGCGACGCCGATCCGGCCGTTGTCGGCGAACACCGGCCGTGACGCCATAATCGACGGGAACGAGAACGGCGTCCAGTTCCCGGTGGCGAAGGCGTTCTCGAACACCGTCCCGCGGTCGGCGATGTCGTCCATCACCGGCGTGTGCCGGTCGGCGTCGTACGGGCCGATGGCGTCCGCTCTCAGGGAGTCTACGGTGACGAGAACGACGTTCGAGACGAAGTCCCCGTCGTCTGTCGCCATACGCGGCTCACCTCGGACGGACGGACCCTGTGTGGGTCCACGAGCGTCGATACTTGTCCAGTCGGTTCACTGTCGTACGTACTGTATCGTCACCCTCGGGTTTACCCTTTCGGTCCGTCGTATATTTCCGTTACTTTGTATTAGAACACAGATATTTCCCCGGAGAGACAACCGATTACCGGCCGACTAACCGGTGAGTCAGTTCACACGGGCCGTGGCAGGTGAGAAGACTGAATAGTGTTCGGCCACCGGAACAGATAACGGATGAAAGACGGAGAGTTGGACTCGATAGACAGACACATCCTGTACTACCTCCAGCAGGACGCCCGGAAGACGTCCTCCAGCGACATCGCGGAGAAACTCGACCTCTCGGCGAGCACGGTCCGGACGCGGCTCAACAAACTCGAAGAGAGCGGCGTCGTTCGGGGCTACCACATCGACATCGACTACGACCTCGCGGGGTACCCGCTGTACACGAAGATGATCTGTACGGCCCCGATTCCCGACCGCGACGAACTCGCCGACGAGGCCCGCAAGATTCAGGGCGTGACGGCCGTCCGCGAGATTATGACTGGCCAGCGCAACGTCTACGTCAACGCCATCGGCCGGGACCACGACGACCTCAACCGGATCAGCGAGGAACTGGACGCCATCGGGCTGGACATCGCCGACGAGCAACTCATCCGCGACGAGTACGTCTGCCCGTACCACGGCTTTCTCGACGCAGACGACCCCGACGAACCAACCGCGGACGACGACTACTGATACTGTAGCTCTAGTTCGTCGATGACGCGCCCGTCGCGGAGCCGGCGGAGCGTCCCGCGACCGTCGGCCGCCTCGAACGGTTCGAGGGCAACCGTCGTCCGGTAGACGCCGTCCGGGATGTCACGGCGACCGACGACCGTGCCGGACGCGTCCGAAACGTCACACTGTCGGTCGCCAGCGGCGGCGTCCGCTCCCTGAAGTCGACGACCAGCCGACCGCTCGCGGGACCGGTGTCGTACCCGTACGCGTCGGCGAAGGCCGTCCGCCAGAGGCCGCGCGGCCGGAGTTCCAACCGGGGGCTTCGGAACCGGTCTGGGACGCTCGCTTCGAGGACGACCGGCAGCGACAGGTCCCCGACTTCGAGCGTGTACTCCCCGGGCTCCATCCCGCTGACGTCCGCATCGAACCGCCAGTCGCCACGCAGGGCCGACATCGTCGCCTCGACGGTCCGGTCGGTCCCGGGGAACAGCCTGATCGACTGTCGCTCGTAGGCCTTCTCCCGCGTGCGACCCAGACGTCCATCGTCCCGGAACTGCCGTCCACGAGTCCCCGGACGGACGCGAACGTCTCGGAGTCGGCGAGGCTCTCGGCCGGGCCGAGATAGCGGACCGTCCTCCCGTCGTCACGGTCCGGTCGGAGGAGGTAGCCGCCGGCCCCGGCACCGGCGACCGCGAGGCCGCCCAGAACCGCCCTGCGTCTCGTCTCCCGTTGCACACCCCGAGAAGGACCCTGCAAGAATAAGCGTTGAGCTATCCCGATTCCGCACGCACTCGCTCACCAGCGGTGGTGGACATCGTCGTAGACGCGGTCCTCGTAGATGTCCCGGACAGCACCGTGGGTCTCGTTCGAGAGTGGGTCGAGTTCGGCCGCGGCGAGGTTCTCCTGGACGTGTGCCGGCGTCGTCGACCCGGGGATGACCGTCGTCACCGCGTCGTGGTCGAGAATCCATCGGAGCGTGAACTGCGCCATCGTCGCGTCCTCGGGGACGAGTCGCCGCAGGTCCGAAACGGCCGAAAGTCCGTTCTCGAAGGGGACGCCCGCGAACGTCTCGCCGCCATTCCGGCCGACGCCGGCCGCGACGCCGTCCTCGGCGGCCGCCCGACGGTGGTCGTCGGGACCGAAGTCTTCGATACCTTCGAAGGCATCAGCGAGCAGTCCCGACGCAGCGGGACGCGGACGATGATACCAACATCCTCGTTTGCGGCGCGTTCGAACAGTCGTTCGGCCGGGCGCTGGCGGAGCGGGTTGAAGATGACCTGTACGGACTCGACGACGTCGTACTCGATTGCCTTCAGGGCCTCCTCTATCTTCTCGACGCTGACGCCGGCGTGGGCTATCTCGCCCTCGGCCCGCAGCGTCTCCAGTACCTCGAACGTCTCCGGTTCGTAGAAGGCGGCCGTCTCCGGGCAGTGCAACTGGATCAGGTCCAGCGTCTCGACGCCGAGCCGGGATTGGGACCCCGCGACCGACTCCCGGAGGCCGGCCTCGGAGTGGCGACCGTCCTCGTCCGGCGCGGCCTTGGTGGCCACGTAGACGCGCTCACCGTCGCGTTCTGCGAGGATATCCTCTATCAGTCGTTCGGCGCGGCCGTCGCCGTACACCTCGGCGGTGTCGACGAAGTTCGCGCCCGTGTCGAGCGCCGCACGGATCGACTCCCGCGCCGTCTCGTCGGACACCTCGTCCCAGACGGGGCCGACGTTCCACGTCCCGAGACCGATGGCTGTCAGGTCCATACCGGTCGAACCGAGTGTGCGTCGCTCCATAGCACAATCCTCGGGCAGGACGGACAAAAACCCACTCCTTGGCCGTGATCGGACCGGACGACACGCCTGCCGACAGGGATTTGAACCACATCCCACTAGCGAGGCTATGTCGCTGCGGCAGTCCCTCCGCGAACTGCTCCGTGCCGACCGGACGGCCTTCGAGGACCGTCTCCCCACCGTCGCCGACGCACACGGGTTCGACCATCGGCCCCTCGGCGGGGACACAGCCGGCCCCGAGTTGGACGCGGCCGTCGGCACCGGGAGCGACCACGAACGCGAACTCGCCCGCCGGGCGTGGCTGGTGGACGATGCACCGCTCGGTGTCACCGTCTCCGGCCCGGCCTATCAGGACAACCCTATCGTCTACGCCAACCGACGGTTCAGGGACATCTGTGGCTACTCGCTCGACGAACTCCGGGGTGAGAATCCCCGACTCCTTCAGGGGCCGGAAACCGAGTCCGATGCGGTCGCCGACCTCCGTGAGGCCGTCACCATCTGGGAACCGGTGACCGTCGAACTGTGGAACTACCGGGCCGACGGTAGCCGATTTCGTAACCGGGTGTCGCTGGTCCCCACGGAGGACGAGACGGGCACCGTCACGAACTGGGTCGGCATCCAACAGCGTATCGACTAGTTCACTCCGCGATAGCCTCGGCCGTCCGCTCGGCGTCCCGGAGGCGCCCGGGGATACCCGCTCGCTCGGCGAAGGTCGCACAGACGTGGATACCGTCCGGCAGGTCGATACCTTCGTAGGCATTCCACCCTTCGTCGTACGCTGGCATCCCGGGGTCCCACCGTCGGACCGACAGCGGCCGCGCCGAGAACCCGGTGATGGACTCGAACTCCCGGGCGGCCAGTGCGGCGATGTCGTCGTCGCTCCGGTCGAGAATCTCGGGCGAGCGCGAGCCACCGAGGTAGGCCGTGAACACGTCCTCGCGGTCGAGCATACTCGCGTTCCACGTCATCCCCAGCGTCTCGTAGCCCTCGCCGTCGAGCACCTGACAGCCGTGGCCTTCGCGGCCGTAGTTCGATTCGAGGTGGACGACCGCGAGCGGATTGTAGGTCATCCCCGAGAGCGTCTCCGCGAGGGACGCGTCGACCGGTTCCAGCACGTCTCCGGCCGTCGGCGCGGCCGTCGTCACCACGACGTCGGAGACGGCGCGGGTCCCCTCGGGCGTGACGATGTCGTACCCCTCGTCGGTCGGTTCGACGGCCTCGACGGGCGTCTCGAAGCGGATGGAGTCGGCGTAGCGGTCGGCGATGGCCTCGGGGAGGACGCCGAGCCCGTCCTCGAAGGAGACGATGGGCGGCACGTCGACGCCGTCCAGCAGTTTCCGGGCGACCGCAAGCAGTATCGAGCGGTCGATGCCGTGGCGGTCGAGGGCCTTTCCGACGGAGTGGCGCACGAGCATATCGTCCGCGCTGGCGCCGTAGAGGCCGGTGTACAGCGGTGAGAACAGCGTCCGGGCCGCCTCGGGGCCGAACGACCGCGCGAAGAAGTCGGCGACGCTCTCGTCCGGTCGGGCGGGCCCGGTCAGCGGTTCGGCGAGGATGCGCGCCTTCCCGCGCCAGGAGATGAGGTCCGTCGTGACGGCGGCCCGGAGCGACAGCGGTGCGACCCGGAGGTGACCGTCCCGGAGGACGAACAGTGGTTGGTCGTCGTGGCCCTCGAAACGCTGGTCCCGGAGGTCGAACTCGTCGATCCAGGACTCGATCAGCGGCGACCCGCGCAGGCGCTGGGGGCCACACTCGAGGACGTGGCCGTCGACGTGTCGCGTCTGGACGACGCCGCCGGGTCGGTCGGTCGCCTCGAACGTCTCGACGTCGACGCCGCGCTCACGGAGTTCGTGTGTCGTGGCGAGGCCGGAGATGCCGGCCCCGATTACACCGACGGTCATTGAGTGTCCTGACTTCGGTGCGGACCCATAACTGGCTGTCGGGTCAGTCCGCCCGCCGCCGCCAGTCGTAGACGGCGAGGAAGAACACGAACAACCCCAGCGTCGTCGGGAACGCCGCGTCGCTCCGGTAGAACGCGACGAAGTCGGCGAGGCCGATGTCGAACACCAACAGGACCGCGACGACGCCGAGGATCAGGACCGACGCGACGACGGGGGTCGGTACGCGGTCGAACAGCGTCGCCGGTTCGGGCGTGTCCACCATATCGGTCGTTGGGCCGAGACCGGCAAAAACACATCGCCGGTCCCGAGAATGCGGTTTAGTCTCGGTAGGTCGGCGCGGCCGTCTCGACGACGTCACACGCAAGCGTCTCGAAGTCGGCCGTCTCGGGCACCACGTCGACGTCGATACCCGCTGCCTCCGCCGTTTCCTTCGTGGGTTCCCCGATGGCACCGACGACGGCGTCGTTCAGGCCCTCGATGGCGGCTGCCCGGACGCCGCGGTCCGCAGCGGCGTCGAGGAAGTGCTCGACCGTCAGCGAGGAGGTGAACATCGCCGCGTCGAGGCTCCCGTCGCTGGCCAGCCACGCCGATTCGCCGCTGTCCTCGGGCCGGACGAGTCGGTACAGTACTGTCTCGTGGACGTACGCGCCGGCCTCGATCAGGCCCTCTATCAGCGCCGCGCTCCCGTGGTCGCTGCGGGCGATTTCGACCCGCTTACCCGCGACACTGCCTTCGAGGGTATCGACGAGGCCGGTCGAGGAGTACGTCTCCGGGACGATGTCGACGGCGTAGCCGGCCGCTCGGAGCGCTTCGGCCGTCGCCGACCCGATGGCACAGACGGTCGCGTCGCCGGGGGAGTAGCCGGCGTCGGCGACCAGTTCGACGCCGGTCTTGCTCGTGAAGACGACGTAGTCGGCTTCAGTCCGTGGCGTCGCGCCGGTCGGTTCGACTTCGAGCATCGGGTCGCCGACGGCGTCGGCACCCAGCGAGTCGAGCAACTCGACCGCCTCGGTCAGTCGTTCGTCGTCGGGTCGGAACACCGCTACCGTGAGTCGTGGGTCTGGGTCGGTCATCTGTCTGGCTCCAGTGTGTCGAGGACGTTCTCGCGGATGCCGGCGACGTCGCCGATTATCGTCAGCGCCGGCGGCGAGATGCCGGCCTCGTCGCGGGCGTCGACGATACTCTCTAACGTGCCGGTCGCGACCTGCTGGTCGGGCCACGTCGCTCGCTCGACCATCGCGACCGGCGTCTCCGGATCCATCCCGGCGTCCATCAGCGCCTCCGTGTACAGCGGAAGCCGCGTGACGCCCATCAGGACGACGATGGTCCCGTCCGTGGCGGCTAGGGCCTCCCAGTCGACGGCCGACTCGGCCTTCGTCGGGTCCTCGTGGCCGGTGACGACCGTGACGCTGGAGGCGTGGTCCCGATGGGTCACCGGGATGCCGGCGACGCCCGGGCCGGCGATGGCCGAGGTGACGCCGGGGATCACCTCGAAGGGGACGCCGTTGGCCGCGAGGTGGGCCATCTCCTCGCCGCCGCGGGCGAAGACGGTCGGGTCGCCGCCTTTCAGACGGACGACGGTCTTGCCCTCCCGGGCGTGTTCGACCATCGCGAGGTTGATCGCCTCCTGTGAGGTCCGCTCGCCGTGGGCGCGCTTGCCCACGTCGACGCGGTTGTCCTCGGGGACCAGCGAGATGATGTCGGGGCCCGGAAGCTTGTCGTGCATCACCACGTCGGCCTCCCGGAGGAGCCGCCGCGCCTTCACGGTCAAGTACTCCGGGTCGCCGGGACCGCTCCCGGCGAGGTACACTTTCCCGCCAGTCTCTGCCTCGCCGTCCGCGCCGTCGGTCATTCCCCGCCGTCCTCCTCCGCTTGGGTCACGGCCTCGCTCTCCCCGTCGCGCGCGTCGGCGACGGCCGTCTCGATCAGCTCGGCGGCACCACGCTCGCGTAGCTCCTCAGCGAACTCCCGGGCGGCCGAGGGGTGGCGGTGGACCGGCAGGTCGCGGGTGCCGGCGACCTCCTCGGTGCCGTCCCGCGAGAGCACCCGGACGGCCGTCCGGACCACGTCGCCTTTGACCGTCGCGTTGACGCCGATGGGCGCGACACAGCCGCCGCCCAGCGTCGAGAGGATGGTCCGCTCGACGGTCACCGCAGTCCGCGTCGGCGGGTCGTCTATCTCCGATCTGATCGTCTCGGCCGTCTCGCCGTCGAGGGCCGTCACCGCGAGCGCGCCCTGGCCGGGCGCGGGGACGAACCGACCGGGGTCGAGCCGTTCGTACTCGACGTGGTGGAGGAGTCCGATGCGGTCGAGGCCGGCCTCGGCCAGCACGATTGCGTCGTACTCGGTGTCGACCTCCCGCTCGGTCGCGCGGCGCTCTATCTCCGAGAGGTCCTCGAACCACTCCTCGGTCGTCCGGTCGTACGGGAACTCGTACTCCTCGTCGTCGGCCTTCTCCTTTCGCTCGCGTTCTGCCTCGGTCCGGCGCTCGTGTTCGGCCTGTATCCCCGGCGCGAGCAGTTTCTCGACGCGCGTGTCGACGTTGCCCCGCAGCGGCGCTATCTCTAGGTCCGGGCGCTCTGCAAGAAGCTGTGCGCCCCGGCGGAGACTCGACGTGCCGACGGTCGCGCCCTCGGGCAACGAGTCGAACGTCGTCCCGTCGGGCGTGACCAGTACGTCGCCGTCCGGGCCGCGGGACGGGACGCCCGCGACCACGAGGTCTTCGACGCCCTCGGTCGGCACGTCCTTCATCGAGTGGACGGCCGCGTCGAGGTCGCCGTCGATGACGCGCTCGTCCAGCGCGCGGACGAACGCCCCGGTCTTGCCGAGGTCGTGTATCAACTCGTCGCGGATCCGGTCGCCGGTCGTCTCGACTTCGACGAGTTCGACCTCGCGCCGCCGGTCCGTCAGTGCGTCCTGCACCGTGGCGGCCTGCCGGCGCGCGAGTGTCGACCCGCGCGTTCCGAGCCGGAACCGCTGTCCGCGTGTGCTCATTACCGGACCATCCGCGACCCGGCGACATAAGCCCAACTTTCCGTCCGCGTCGTGAGGCGGCCGCCCAGAAGGAGTGTGCGCCCGGCGGCCGCCCGACCGCGTTCGCCCTACGACCGCGAGGACCGCGCTTCGCGTATGTCCGCCCCGTCCCGCAGTTTGTCCTCACAGTAGGGACAGACGCGGGGACCGCTGTCAGCTACAGCTTCGGGCGTGAACACCCGTACGTACGCCTCTGTGACGAACTCGCCGCAGTTCTGGCAGGTGGGCATACCTAAGAACTTTCTGTCATAGAATAAATCCTTTGTGACTCCGGCGATTTAGGACCGCCAGAACCGGTCTATCTGGTCGGCGAGGAACTCCGGGGTCATCCGGCGGAACTCCTCGCGTTCGTCCTGTGGGAGGAACTCGTGGACGCCGTGGCGGGCCCCGGGCGTGTACCGCCGGTCGGCCAGTATCCTGACGCCAACCTCCTGTTGGCCGCGGATCACCCGCCCCAGCGCCTGTCGGGCGCGCCTGACCGCCGGGACCGTCAGCGCGTACTCGAAGGCGTTGTCCTCCCCGAAGGCGTCACCGTAGGCCCGCCGGACGGCCCTGATACGGGGCGACCCGACGTTGACGAGGGGGACGCCGACGACCAGCGCCGTCGACAGTTTCTCGCCGTCGTAGTCGACGCCCTCGGTCAGCGTCCCGCGCGTGCTCGTCACGAGGACCTTCCCCTCGCCCGCGAAAAAGCGCCGCTTGCGGTCCTCGGTCGCCTCGTTCGTCGTGCTCTCGTCGACGAGGACGGGCTTGTCGACGGCCCCTTCGAGGTACTCGCCGGCCCACGCCGCCTCGCGGTAGTTCGGCATCGCCACGAGGACGTTGCCCGGCGACCGGGCCACCGACCGCAGGACCTGCGCGTACTCGTCGCGGGTAGCCGTCCACTCGCTCTCGTCTTGGGTCGGGTCGCCGCGGTTGCGCGAGGTGAAAGGACTGGCGTCGACCAGCCACGACGCACGGTTCGCCTCGGGGAACCGAAGCGGGTACGACCGACTCTCGACCGGCCGCCCGTCGGTGTCGTCGTCTCCCGCCGCGAGCGCGTCGAGGCCGACGACATCGGTGAACACGTCGAGCGGCGACAGCGTCGCGCTAATCAGGACGCCGCCGCCGAGGCCGTCGAACACTCCCCGGAGCGCCTCGGTCGGCATACAGTCGAAACACACGAGCCCGGCGGTGTAGTGGGCCTGATACCCCTCGATTCGCTGGTCCTCGTTCCGACTGTGTTCGAGTTCTATCTCCCGGAGGTAGCTGGCGTGGTCGGCCTCCCACCACCGGGCCATCAGCGCGCCGACGGCCGTACAGACGGGGTTTCGCGCCAGCCCGAGTTGGTCCATCGTGTCCTCGACGGCCGCGCCGACGGTCGGGAGCGTCCGCCACAGCGACCCGGTGTAGCCCCTCTCCTCGGCCCACTCGGTCAGTTCGTCGCGTTCGACCGTCTCGGGGTCCCGCAGCGTCACTTCCAGGTCGTACGCCGGGAGTTGCTCGGGGTCGGCCCGCCACCCGCGGCCGGCCTCCTCGTCCAGCGCCCGCTCGACGCGGTCGTCCAGCCACCCCAGCACGTCGTCGTAGAACTCGCGGGCGTGCTCGACGGCCTCGATAGTCACCTCGTGTGGCTGCAGGCGGGCGTTCACCTGCTCGCGGTGCTCGTCGGACTGGCGGGCCCGCTGGAGCAGGGTGTGGCAGTCGTTGCGGGCCTGCACGAGGGTCTGGCGGCCGACCCGTCCCGAGAGGAGGTCACGCACCCGCCCCTCCAGCCGGTGGGCCTCGTCGACGACGACGAACGTCCGGTCGTCGAGGATGGACTCTAGCAGGGGGCGCGAGTCCGGGTCGAACAGGTGGTTGTAGTTGCCGATGACCACGTCGGCGTTCTCCAGTAGGACGCTCATCACGCGATGGGGACAGGTCCCTCGTTCGGTGGCGGCCGGGAGGTACTCCTCGGGGGTGACGACGAAGTCCTCGCCGGCGGTGAAATCGACCGGCGAGGCCTTGTTCCGGGCGTACCAGTCGGCCTCGAACGGACAGTACAGCGGTTCGTCGTCGTCGAGATTCTCGGGGGCGGATGGCTGGGTCGAGCGGTACGGCGAGCGGGCCCCGGCCGTCGAGAGCGCGCCG
>NZ_WPCA01000161.1 GCF_009741825.1 Halapricum sp. CBA1109 | reverse complement strand
GTCAACGACGCGCCGGCGCTGGCGACGGCGACGGTCGGCGTGGCGATGGGCGCCGCCGGTACCGACACCGCCTTAGAGACGGCCGACATCGCGTTACTCGCCGACGACCTCTCGAAGTTGCCGTACCTCTATGACCTCGCCGGGAAAGCAAACGGCGTCATCCGGCAGAACGTCTGGTCGTCGCTGGCGGTGAAGGCCGGACTGGCGCTGGCGGTCCCGTTCGGCCTCGTCCCCATCTGGTTGGCGGTGCTCGCCGGCGACGCCGGGATGACGACGGCCGTCACCGGCAACGCGATGCGCCTCTCCCGCATCGAGGCGTAGCCGGACCGCCAGCGATTTCTCGGGGGCCGCACAAGGCCGAAATATGAGTTTCGAAACGCCCGAGGAGTGTCCGGAGTGCGGTGGGGACGTCCAGTTGGCCGAAGGGTTCGGGAGCACGCTGCCGTACTCCTGTACGGAGTGTGGCCACAACTTCAGCGCGGCCGGCGAGTGATACGCAAGGCGACCTATCTGTGACCGAGAGCGTCACACGACCTCAGCGCGCGGGCCCGAGGTACCCTCACGACTGCAGGCGGTCGCCGTCGCCGTCGATCCAACGCTCCCCGACGTCGTCGCGGTAGTAGCAGTTCGGGAGGACGATGTCCTCGACCCGGTCGTAACACTGCCGTCGGGCCGCACCCATCGTCTCGCCTTTGCCCGTCACGACGACGGGCATCCCGTTCTCGCCGGCGACGCGCCACTGCCCGTCGACGCGTTTGGCGTCCTCGATGTGGACTCCCTCGCGGCTGTCGGTGTCGAAGACGACGGCCGCGTTGCGGGAGTTCTCGTCGTAGGTCGCCTCGTCGTCGAAGGGGAACGGCGGGAGGACGACCCGGGCACAGACCTGAAAGCCGTCGTGGACCGCGATTTCGGGGTTGTTGCCGTTGGCAAGGTCGTAGAAGAACTGCCCCGTCCCGGACTCGAACCCTTCCTGCTGGAGCGTGATGGTCGGATAGCCAAATCGGGGCGTGAACTCCAGCGGATAGATGCCCGTCCCGTTGACGATACAGTTGAGGTCGATGCTGCCGACGTACCCCTCCTCGGCGAGCCATCCCGCCAGTTTCCCGAGCGTCTCGGCGAACAGTTCGTTGCGCCCCGCCCAGAACATCGAGGTACCCATCTCGCCGGTCTGGGGAGCCGACGTTTCCCGGGAAGAGCTTCTTGTGCTCGAAGTTGAAGTTTATCTCGTCGACGAACCGCTCGCCGTCGAAGAAGCCACAGACCGCCACTTCGACGCCCTCGACCTTCCGCTGTAACTGGAAGCCCTTCATCCGGTGGCCCCACGCCTTCTCGTAGGCCGCCAGTACGTCCACCACGTCGCTGCCGTCGGCCTCGCGCCCGACGTACAGCAGTCGATTGACGTTCTGGACCTCGCCGAGAGGCTTGACGACGTAGGGGAACGGGTTCGCCCGGACGTGGTCGATGCCCGCCTGAAAGTCGTGGAACTCAGGTGGTCGATGGTGTTCACGCCGTGGTCCTCCAGCACCGCCATCGCATAGCCGCGGTCCGCCTCCAGGCGGTCGGTGTTCGGCGTCCCACCGACGACAGCGACGTCGCGTTCGCGGAGTTCCTGTGCTATCTCGCCGGTCCCGATGTCGACGTCGACCCAGATGTCGTCGAAGACGACCACGTCGGCCCAGTCCAGTTCCGCCCGCCACTCAGACACCGTCGGGACGAACCCGTCGCCTATCTCCTAGTCGCTCTCGGCCTCGACGTAGTACTTCACATCGTGGCCCTCGCGGTGGACCTGCCACGCGAGGTCGCGATCAGCGCCGCGTCGAGCGAACAGAACAGAAACCGTCTCGACTCCATACGTCCCCGTCGGCCGGCATCGACTTGAGTGTGAGCGGCGGAGGCGGCCACAGATGGATTCTGTATAGCGATAAAAGGTGTATCGCCCTACCCGGTGGTTTCAGGGGCGTCCACGCCGTAGCGGTCCCCGTGGGTACGAAGACACTGGTTTTCGTGGCGTTGCTGACGGTACTGGCCGGCTGCTCCGGTGCCCCAGAACCCGGAAGCGCCGGACCGCTGCCGACGGGGACGGCGAACGGGTCCGTCCCGGACGGGACGACCCACGAGGTCACCGTCGTCTCGGTGGCCGACGGCGACACCGTCGACGTCCGCTTTGCGAACGGGACGACCGATACGGTCAGACTGCTGGGTATCGACACACCGGAGGTCCACGTCGAAGTCGACCCGAGCCAGTACGAGGGGTTCGACGACACCGAGGGCGTCCGGTCGTGTCTCCGGGCGGCGGGCGAAGACGCGAGCGGAGTCGTCGCCGACCGCGTCGACGGCGAGACGGTCACGCTCGCGATGGACCCCGAATCGGACGGCCGCGGCGGGTACGGCCGCATCCTCGGGTATCTCGTCCACGACGGCACGAACCTCAACCTCGCGCTGGTCGAGGCCGGTCACGCCCGCGTCTACGACAGCGAGTTCACGCTCCGGTCCACGTTCGACAGCGCCGAAGCGGACGCCCGCGCGACCGACCGCGGCCTGTGGGCCTGCGGGTGACGGCGAAACCGAGGCTGTTTTTACGCCCGACGGGAGAGTGTCGAGTATGGCAGAGGACACGCCGTCGGTGCCCGTCCACTGCCCGGACTGTGAGACGACGACCCGGGTAGCGATGGCGGACGTCGCCGACGCCATCGAACGCCACAACGACCAGTTGCACGACGGCGAGGACGTCGCGCGCGTCGACCCCGACGTCGCCGAGCAACTCGCCGACCTCGTCGCCGAGGATTTGGGCCTCTTCGAAGAGTAAACGGACGGCCAGTTTCCCGTAGTATGGACACGCTTTTACAACGAAGTTCGTTAATTCCGGTTGCTGATGCACGAACGAACGGAGCGAAGCGTTTCACGGCGGGGGATCGTCAAGTCGATCGGTGCGGCCGGCCTCGCGGCCGCGGGTATCGGTACCGTCTCGGGGACCGGCGTGGCCGCCGAGACGGCTCGGGGATCACCGACGGTGAGACGTACAAGGTGTTGAACGTCGCAACCAGCAACGCCTTGGACATCGTCGGTGCGGGCACGAACAACGGCGACGACGCCCAGCAGTACGACTACGTCGGCGGCGCCAGCCAGCAGTGGACCGTCCAGTCGGTCGGCGACGGCTACTACAAACTGATCAACGAGAACAGCGGCAAGGCCCTCGACGTAGCGAGCGTCTCGACGGCGGACGGCGCGACGGTCCACCAGTGGGACTACGTCGGTGGCGAGAACCAGCAGTGGGCTATCGAGGAGACAAGCCCGGGCGCCTACAGCCTGACCGCACGCCACAGCGGCAAGGTCGCCGAGGTGCCTGCCTACGAGGACTACAACGGGTCGCTCGTCCAGCAGTGGAGCGACGGCGGCGGCCAGAACCAGCGGTGGGCGCTGTTCCCGGTCGGCGAGGACACCGAACCGGATATCAGCCTCGCGAACGACGACCGCTACGAGTCCGACGGCGTCGGCTACGTCGAGGTGGACGTAACCAACAACGAATCCAGTGCTATCGCGCTGAACCCGACGGTCACCGAACCGGGGACCGACAACGTGTTCAACCCGAACCAGCCGGATATCGTCGTTCCGGCCGGGGCGACACGCCGGATCACGGTCAGTTTCACCGACTACGAGTCCGCCGGCAACATCAGCCTCAGTATCGGCGACGACGGGCTTACTCTCCAGCAGGTCCCGTATCTGGAGTTCCCCGAAACGTCGGCCTGAGGGGTTTCGGCGGAGGTGACTGATCTTTTTCGCCACACTCCGACCGAGAGACCCCGCTCGTGGCAGGACGGATATAGTGTATACCGCGATAGCAAATAGCGTCGGTACCGGGGGAGTCCGATACAGGCGACGGTGGAAAATGCTGGTCAGTCCTCGACGTAGGGGTCCTCGATGTCGGTGTCGCCGCCGAGTGCCGCCGAAATACCGCCCGTGAGCCAGTCGAAGACGGCGACGAGCGGATACAGCAGTCGTTCGACCAGCGAGAGCGGTCGCGCAACCACGAGCGCCCACGTGCGGGCGTGCCCGAGCCCGTAAGACTTCGGGACGATTTCGCCGAAGACCAACACGATGACGCTAGCGAGGACCGTCGCGGCCGTGACGGCGCTCCCGGCCGGGAGCGCCCCGACCAACAGCGCTGTCGTGATCGACGCGATGGCCATATTGACCACGTTGTTCCCGACCAGTATCGTCACGAGTAGCCGGTGGGGGTCCTCGCGGAGTCCTTGGAGGACCGCGACGCGCCCGTCCGCGGCGTCCTGTGTCTCCAGCCACGCCTCCGGGAGCGTGAAGATTGCGCTCTCGCTACTGGAGAAAAACGCCGAGAGCACGACCAGTACACAAATAGCGACGATACCACCGATTGTCACGACCGGAGACGCCATACTGAAGCAACCAGTGGGAAGGTGAAGAAGGCTGTCTCCGGTGTGGGGCCCACGAGGGCATTAACCAGCGTCACCACTCACGGGCGTTCGTGGTTCCGCTGAGAATGCCCGGGGAGGGCTCCGGAACAACGTCGAGACGTGCTCGCTCACGATGTTCGCTGCGCGCGACTCGTCTCGTTCGGAGCCCTCCGCCGTCAGCTTTCAGGGTTGTCACTCGACGGAGCGAGTGACGAAATGAAAGTGCCCGGGGAGGGCTCCGAACCACGGAAAATCGGAGATTTTCCTGCTCTGCGTTCGCTGACGCTCACGCAGACCCTCCCGGGTTCGTCGCCACCGCAGCGCATATTCAGAGCAGTCGCTCGCCGGCGCGAGCGACGGTAGAAGTATGCCCGGGGAGGGCTCCGAACCCTCGATCTCCGCATGGCCCAGGTCCGAGGTTCGACAGAGCCTCGTGGGGGCCAGCAGATGCCGCCCATCGGTAAGACCCTATGAGTGCGGCGCTATGTCCAGCTAAGCCACCCGGGCGCAGTTTCCGGTAGCGCGGTTGCGCCCTTTAACCTTCTCATCTTTCAGCGCTGTGTCGGGCGGTGCCACCCCGCGGATTTAAGCCGTCGGGCGGTCACACTCGGCTATGGACATCCCCGAGCTCGTCCAGCAACGCCTCGGGGGCGAGCAACTGCGTACCGGGGTGATGCTCGGCGACGACGACGTGGTCTGTATCACCGCCACGCGGACGCTGCTCTACCGGTCGGACGGACTCCTCAGCGACGAACGCGTCGAGGAGTTTCCCCACGACATCGAACGCCTCGAGGTGTCCGAGGGCCGCCGCAAGACGAAGTTCGTCTTCGAGTACGTCGAAGGGACCGAGTCGCTGTCGGTCCCGAGTGACCTCTCGCGGGAGGTCCTCGGCATCGTCCTCGAGGGCGTCCTGCTCGCCGACGGCGTCATCGACGAGGACGAGAGCGTCGCCGGCGCCTTCCGGTTCAGCGAACTCACGCTCGTGGTCTGTGAACGCCGGGTCGTCAAACACGTCGGCAACACCGTCTGGGAGGACGACCACGAAACCTTCGCCTTCGAGGACCTCACGGGCCTGGAGTTCGAGGAGGCCAGCGTCGCCACGGAGATCGTCCTCCGAATCGACGGCCGGCCCCAGCGGATCAAGACGCCGAACGATCAGGCCCGCATCGTCGAACAGACCGTCAAAAAGGCCATCTTCGAGTTCTTCGACGTGACCTCGATGGACGAACTCGACCGCCACTTCGAGGCCGAACACGGCGGCGACGAGGCCGACGACG
>NZ_WPCA01000006.1 GCF_009741825.1 Halapricum sp. CBA1109 | reverse complement strand
AGACCCACGAAACGCGATCGTGTGGCGAGCGAGTCCGGCCGGCGCGAGAGACCACGGGCCAAAGGTTGTCGCTCGTGTCCGGAGGGAGCGCCGATCCAGTCGCCTTCTCTACGGGCCCCCGTCCGGCGACGATCCGTGGACGCCTGCCGTCCCGCCGATCATCGGGGGCGTGACCGGCGTCCCTGTCTCGGCCGGGTACGGCCGTGTTACTCGTGATAGGCGCATCGTATCACCATAGCGTGAACAGTAACGAAGCTCGACCGAACAGGACGGACGAATAGCTCCCGTATAACGAACCGCATCCCCGGACAAGCGGAGAGTGCAGCTATGGCAAACCAATCACCGGTACGAATCGGACACTGTGTTCCGGACGCCCCCGACGTGGACGTTCACGTCGACGGCGAGATAGCGTTCGAGCGAATCGCGTTCACGGAGGTCACCGACTACGCGGGCCTGTCATCGGGCAGTCACGAGGTGACCATCACCGCACACGGCGAGAGCGATCCAGTCATCGAGACGACACTCGACCTCGACGACGACACCTCCTACACGGTACTGGCGACCGGGATGCTCGACGAGGACGACATCGCGGCGACCGTGATGATGGACGACCCGGGCACGGTCGCGGACCGGAAGTGTCACGCGCGGTTCATCCACGCCTCGCCGGACGCACCGGCGATAGACATCCGCGTCGCGGGCGGTGGGCCGACACTCTTCGAGAACGTCAGCTTCAGAGAGGCCTCGGAGTACACGCCCGTCGACGCCGACACGTACGACATCGAGGTCTGCCCGGCCGGTTCCGACGACATCGCCCTCTCGCTGCCCACCACCACCCTCGACGGCGGGAGTGCGATCACAGCTATCGCCGTCGGCCTGCTCGGCGACGACTCGCTGAGTGCCGTGATCACCGAGGACGCTACGATGGCGCTCGCGGCCGACGACTGATCGAACGCCCCCAAGTAAGGAGGCCAGCTGTCGGCCCCTTTTTCGGAGTCCCCATCCGACAGCCACGGCGAGGCGCGACTGCGGGTGGTCATGTCCGACGCGCCACCGTGCGGTCGAAGGGAGTCTCCGTCGTCCGTTCGGTGACGTGGTGTGTCCGGCAGGAGTTCTGTCCCGCGGTCGCAACCCTTACTTCCCGTTATGGCCAATTCCGCGCCAATGAGAGTCATCGGAACCGTCGGGCTACCGGGCAGCGGCAAAAGCGAGGTGGCCGAGGTGGCGCGGGACCTCGACGTGCCAGTGGTCACGATGGGGGACGTGATCCGGGCGGAGTGTCGTGACCGCGGCCTCGACCCCGCGACCGAGCACGGGACGGTCGCGAAGGCGCTGCGCGAGGAGAACGGTCCGGCCGCCATCGCCGAGCGCTCGCTCCCGCTGATCAGGGAGGCCCTAGAGGAGTCGGACACCGTCCTCGTCGACGGCCTCCGCTCGGACGTCGAAGTCGAGGCGTTCCGGGAGGCCTTCGGCGAGGACTTCCAGTTGCTCCGTATCGAGGCCCCATTCGAGGCCCGCGCCGAGCGACTGGACCTCCGGGGCCGGGACGCCGGCGCCGAGGACGGCGGCGAGTCCCTCGAAGACCGCGACGAGCGGGAACTGGGCTTCGGGATGGGCGAAGCGATGGATATGGCCGACCTGACCGTCGAGAACACCGACAGTCTGGCGGCGTTCCACGAGACGGCTCGGACGCTGTTGGCCGACGGCTTCGACGCGGTGGAGGGACAGCGATGAGCGCCGTCTACAGCGTCGACGTCGAAATAGCGGCCCCCGTCCACGACACCGAGGTCACCGACCGCGTGGCCGACGCCGTCACGAACCTCTTCCCCGGCGCCGACATCGGCCACCACCCCGGCGAGTTGACGGCGACGGTCCACGACCTCAGTCACTTCTCGGAGTTGCTCCACCGACAGGAGATTCTCGACACCGCCCGTGGGGCCTTCTTCGAGAACCGCGAGGGCGACAGCTTCAGCTTCGAGTTGAAGAAACAGCCGGCCTTCGAGGGCGTCGTGAACTTCGCCGTCGGCGACCCGGACGAACTCGGCGAGATAGCGGTGACCGTGACCGTCCGGGAACCGGACGTGGAGTCGTACATCGACCACGTCGCGCCGCCGACGCGGGAGGGGCAACCAATCGACCCCGACGCCGGGGACGGCGACCGATGACGACCGCTATCTGTTTCGACCTGGACGGGACGCTGCTGCGGTTCGACCGCTCGTACCGAGCGGTCAGGCAGGCCGTCTTCGAGGAGTCCCTCGGCGAGGCGACGCCGGCGATGCTTGAGGCCTCCGGGACGGCCTTCTTCGACGCCATCGCGGCCTGCGAACCGGAGCCGTACCACGCCGGAGTCAAAGCGGCGATCGAGGCCGCCGAGGGCGATATCGACGCCGATGTCGACGACGTCGTCGAGACGCTGTTGGTGGCCGAAAAGCGAGCGACGAAGGTCCCGCCCGGGACCCGCGAGAGTCTAGCGGCGCTGGCCGCCGAGAACCCACTCGCCGTCGTCACCAACGGGACCAGCGAGTTCCAGCGCGAGAAACTCGCTCACCACGACTTGACGGACTACTTCGAGACGGTCGTGACTGCCTACGACGTGGGTGCGAGCAAGCCCGACGCCGCCATCTTCGAGGCCGTCCGAGAGCAAATCGACGCCGAGGAGTACGTGATGGTCGGCGACGACTACGAGGCGGACGTCGAGGGCGCCCGAGGTGCGGGGTTCGTCCCGGTCCACGTCGAGGACACCGAAGACGCGCCGGACTTCTGGGCGACGCTGCAGGCGTTCGTCTGACTCATAGTGTTTCTTGTAGGTCATTTCGGTATCGACCGGCCGCATTCGGGCGGTCACACCGGTACACAGCTACAAGAAACACTATCACTCGATGTCGACGCGGCCGCTGGTCGCGCTTCTGAGTCGCTCGCGGAGGGCCTCGGCCTCGGCGACGGGGACCCGGACGTCGAAGGCGACAGTCTCGCCGTAGTCGGCCTCGAACGCGACGCCCTCGCTCTCGATGACGGACCGGACGGTGCCGCTGTCGTCGTACTCGGTCGTGATCGAGAGCCGTTCGTGGGGTCGTTCGGTGACGACGCCGGCGTCGTCGACGCCCTCCTTGACCGCGCGGGAGTACGCCCGGGCGAGGCCGCCGACACCGAGGTTCGTCCCGCCGTAGTAGCGGGTGACGACGGCGACGACGTTCTCGACATCGCGTTGCTGGAGGACGTTCAGCGCCGGTTTTCCGGCGCTACCGGAGGGTTCGCCGTCGTCGCTTTCGTACTCCCGGAGCGGGTCGGTCCGCACGCGATAGGCCGGGACGTTGTGGGTCGCGTCGGCGTACTCCGCACGGACCGAGTCGACGAACGACTCGGCGCTCTCCCGGTCGGTCGCGGGCGCGACGTGGCCTATAAACTCCGAGCCACGCACCTCGAAACGGGCCTGCCCGCGGCCGGCGACGGTCCGGTAGGTGTCGGTCACTGTCGGCAGTTCGGCGGCGAGGGACATACTGCTTGCGCCGGGCTACTCCCGGCGCCCCACACGCGCTTTTCGGGGAGGAGGCAGACCGTCGCCGGGTCGGTCACTCGTAGCTGACAGGACAGTCGCGGGTAGCCAAAGCGGTCGGCCAACTCGTCGTGCCAGTGGTCGGGGTCGGGGTCGTCTGTCCCGAACCGGACGCCACAGGTCGCACAGAGGCCGCGCCCGCCGCAGTTGAGCCGCCGGGCGTAGCGGCCGTGCGGGGAGAGACCGGCGTCGAGGAGGGCGTCTCTGAGGACGGTCCCGGGTTCGACGTCGAGGCGTCGCTCCGGGCCGTCCTCGCCGAGCAACACCCGGAGCGGGACTGTCTCGGACACAGGCACAGTAGGCGGCCAACGCTCAAATACGGCCCGGCTAGTAGTCGGTCAGGAGCCGTTCGACCTGCTGGTCGAGGTCAGTCAGCGCCGCGTCGACGCCGTTGTCCCGGGCGTCGAGGTAGCTCTCGGCGACGAGCGTCCGGACGGTGTCGAACGGCCCGATACGGGCACCGGTGGTTGCGACGGTGTCGTCGCTGTCGAGTAACTGCTGGATGGCCGACTCCAGATGGGGGTGCTCGCGGAACCAGCCCTCGGCCCGCAGGGAGTCGACGGCGTCGTGACGGATGGGGAAGTAGCCTGTTTCGCGGTGCCAGCGGGCCTGCTGGGCCGGTTGGGCCAGCCACGCGAGGAAGTCGCCGGCGACCTGTCGCTGCTTTCGGGGGACGTCCTCGGGCACCCACAGCGACGCCCCGCCGACGACGACGCCGTGCCGTTCGTCGGCGACGGGCAGCGGTCCCGTCCCGAGGTCGAACCCGGCCGCTTCGGCGCCGTCACGGATGTCCGTCAGCGAGGAGGTCGATCCGATCAACATCGCGGCCTCGCCGTCGAAGAAGGCCGACTTCGCGGCGCCACGAGCCTCGATTCCGGGGTTGTAATAGAGACCGTCGTTCTCCAAGTCAGCCCACCACTCGAACAGTCGGTGGCCGGTGTCGCTGTCGAAGTACGCCTCGGTGGCGTCGCCGTCGCGGCCGTTGCGGCGGTCGACCAGCGGTTGGCCGTCCTCGGCGAACCACTGTTCGACGTACCACGAGTAGTTGGCGAAGGTGATGCCGGCGTCGGCGACGCCCGCCTCGACGATCCGTTCGGCGGCCTCCCGGACGGCGTCGAACGTCTCGGGCGGGCGGTCCGGGTCCAGCCCCGCGCGTTCGAAGGCCGTCCGGTTGTAACAGAACACCGGGATCGAGACGTTGAACGGCAGCGAGTACAACTGCCCGTCCGAGCGGTAGTACGACCGGATCGGCGCGAGGATGTCGTCGGCGTCGAAATCGTTCGGGAGAACGTCCTCGACGGGGCGGAAGCCGCCGCTGTCCATCGCTCGCTTGGTCCCGATCTCGAAGATCTGTGCGACCGTCGGCGGCCGGCCGTTCTCGACGGCGTCGAGCGTCGCGTTGAGCGTCCCGCGGTAGCTACCCTTCGACGTCGGCCGGATGGAGACGTCCCGGTCGTACTGGGACTCGAACTCCCGGGCCAGCGTCTCCAGCAACAGTCCCTTCTCGCCGCTCATCGCGTGCCAGAACTCGACGGTCGTCGCCGCGTCCGCGGTGTGTGTCGAAGTGTCGTACGTCGACAGCGACGACGAGAGCGTCTCGGTCCGTTCGGCCAGCGTCGTCGTCGCCGTCTGGACCTCGGTCAGGACGCTGGTCTGGTCGCGGGCCTGTGAGACGACGCCCTCGGCCGTCTCGGCGGTCGCCTCGCTGATGTCGCCGGCCTCCTCGGCCATCACCGCGACCTGCTGGGTCGACTCGGCCTGTGAGTCGGTCGCGCGGCTGATCTCGGTCACCTGCTCGGAGACGGACTCGACGTCGCTCGCTATCTCCTCTAGGGCCGACAGCGCCTCGTCGATGGTGTCGCGGCCGTCGGCGACCTGCTCGCGGGTCCGGTGTATCTCCTCGGTCGTCCCGTCGGCCTCCGTGCGGACCTGTTCGATGGCCCGCTCTATCTCCTCTAAGGCCGACTGGGTCTGTCCGGAGAGGTCCTTGACCTCGTCGGCGACGACGGCGAACCCGTCGCCGTCGCTGTCGGCGTGGGCGGCCTCGATCGAAGCGTTCAGCGCGAGGATGTTCGTCTGGCGGGCGATGTCGTCGATAGTCCCGACGATGGACGCTATCTCGGCGACCGACTCCGTCAGCGACTGGACGCTCTCGACGGTCGCCTCCATCCGCTCCTCGATGGCGTGGAGTTCATCGAGCGCCGACGTCGCCGCGTCGCTTCCGGAGTGGGCCTTCTCGGCGGCGGCCTCGGCCGCGCGGGCCACCTCGTCGGCCGAGGCCGCGACCTCCTCGACGGTCGCCGAGAGGTCCTCGGCCTCGTCGGACACCGCCTCGATGCGGTCGTGTTGGCGGTCGGCGTCAGCGAGATCTCCCGGATCGACTCGGTGACCGCGCGGCTCTGGGTCCTGACCGTCTCGGTGGTGTCCGAGACCTGTTCAGTGGCCCCCTCGACCTGCCCGCTGAACTCCCGGAGGCGCTCTATCGACCGCGACCACTCCGCCAGCAGGTCGTTGCAGGCCGCCTCGAGGTCGGCGACCGACTCGCCGCCGTCGGCGTCGACCCTGACCGTCAGGTCGCCGTCGACAGCCCGTTCCAGCGTCGCCGCCGCCGTCTCGACTGCGGCTTCGAGGCTGTCGGCCCGAGCACGCGCGCTGTCCCGTTGGTCGCGAACCGACTGGAGTTCCTCGCGCGTCTCCCGTAACTCGGCCCGCAGGTGCTCGACCGTCTCCGGGTCCGTCTCGGAGCGCCGAGCGTCGCTGTCGGGCCGGTCCGACTGCGTCCGCCGTTCCGTCCCGCCGTCTGTCTCGACGGGCCGCCCTAGCCCGAGGAGCCGACGGAGGAGGTCGGTCGTTCCCATTGTAAACAAATCTCCTTACTGTTGGGAACGGTTTCCGAGCATATATTCATAATTGTTTATTAGATATGCGGACGGCCCAAATAGTATTGTTTATGCTCGGTCTGTATCAGCCGGCCCAACCTATCGGGAGCGGGCACGTTTACTCGTACATAGGGCCTGACGGGCGCGGTAACTAATCAGTATTTGTTTACTACCGGTATCGTCACTCGATCTGTATCTTCTGGACGAACGGCATCGCCCGGAGGTCGTTGATCAGTTCGCCGGGGAGGGCTTCGGCGGTGATGACGTACAGTTTCGGTTCGTCGGAGAACTCCGGGTCGTCGCTGATGACCTGCCGGATAGACAGGCCAGCGTCGGCGATGGCGGCCGTCACGTCGGCGACGAGGCCCGACGCCTCGGCGTCGCTGACCGTCAGTGTCACCACGGTCAGGTCCAGCACCGGCGCGAGGTCCATCAGGCTCGGGATGGCGGAGATGTTCTGGAAGATGGGCCGCAACTCGTCGTCCTCGAGGATGGCGTCGGTGGTGGCGTCGACGACCCGCCGGTCGACGTCCAGTTCCCGCGCGATGCCGGTGTTCGGGATCTCGATGCCGCCAGAGACGACCCGCCCGTCGTCGTTGACCGAGAACCCGCGTTCGAGCAACAGCCTGATCACCCGCTGTTGGCTCGGACTGTCGGCGAACTTCCGCATAATCTCGTCGAACATGCCGGGAGCATCGTGGCCGGCCCGCTTGCGTCTTGGGGTCGGCCCCGGCCGTCGCGTGCGCATCGGTAGCACACGCCCACAAACAATTATTATAGTTGGCACACAATGTTTTGGTATGGCGACACGCCAACAATCCCAGACGGGGTATCACACGTGTACATGCGGTGAGGAGTTCGACACGACGGAGGAACTCCTCGAGCACGCACGAGACGCCCACGGGATCGGCGTATACTGACACCGGCGGTCGCTGTTTCTTCGGTCCGTTGCGCTCGTGAGTGGTCACTGTCGCGTGTCGGACAGTCGGGGACAAGCCCGTAGAGACATCCGACGGCGTGCGCCGTCGCGCCTCCGTGCGCGACCGCACTGCGCGAGGGATGAGCGAACGACTCCGGAGTGAGCGAATCGGTTGGGGAGGGTGTGGTGTGGTCGGCGGTGCGTCGGGGCGGACTGAAAGGGGCCGGCCGTTCGGACCTGCCTGCTCGTCGCAGCGACCCCTATCCGAGCGATGGGCGGTTCGAACGGCGTGAGAACCGACGCGGAGAGCGAGGATATGTCGCTGCGCGAGTCCGAACGGCGGGGCGTTTCGGTGTTCGCGTTTCGTCGTCGCTGCCATATCCACTCACGAGTCCTCGAAAGCCCCAGCGCGGTCGAGTGCTCCGACTCGCTGCGCCCTTCGCTCACGACGTTCGCTCCGGTGCTCGTCCCTCGCACGGCGCCAACTCACACAGTGTCGCCACTCGGTAAGTGGTAGCACGCGAAAAGAACCGATCGTGTGTCCTAGTTGCCCTTCTCCGCGGGTCGGCTTGCTCTAGGCTCCCGAGGGTCGCCGTTTCGACTCTCGGGCTCCTGCGCTACGCTTAGTCGCCCGAGCCCTTTTCGATGGGCGCGCCGACGAGGTTGCCCCACTCCGTCCAAGAGCCGTCGTAGTTGACGGTGTCGTCGTAGCCCGCGAGTTCGTGCAGGGCGAACCAAGCGACGGAGGAGCGCTCGCCGATGCGGCAGTAGGCGACGGTCGTCTCGTCGCCGTCGATGCCCTCCTCGGCGTACAGCTCCTCGATCTCCTCGCGGGTCTTGAAGGTGCCGTCGTCGTTGGTGACGGCCGCCCACGAGATGTTGGACGCGCCGGGGATGTGGCCGCCGCGCTGGGCGGTCTCCTGGAGGCCCGGCGGTGCGAGGACCTCGCCGGAGTACTCCTCGGGCGAGCGGACGTCGACCAGCGGCAGGCCCTTCTCGATGGCGTTCTCGACGTCGTCGCGGTAGGCGCGGATGGACTCGCGCGGGCCGGAGGCGGTGTACTCGACCGGCGAAAAGTCGGGCACCTCGTCGGTGACGGTGTAGTCGTTCTCGATCCAGTACTCGCGGCCGCCGTCGAGCAGCTTCACGTCGTCGTGACCGTAGTACTTGAACTGCCAGTAGGTGTAGGCCGCGAACCAGTTGGCGTTGTCACCGTAGAGGACGACCGTCGAGTCCTCGGAGATGCCGTGACTGCCCAGCAACTCCTCGAACTCCGCCTTGTCGAGGATGTCCCGCTCTGTCTGGTCTTGTAGCTGTGTCTCCCAGTTGAAGCCGATGGCACCGGGGGCGTGGCTCTCGTCGTACGCCTCGGTGTCGACGTCGACCTCGACCAGCCGATGGGCCGGGTCGTCGCTCTGGAACTCGTCGAGGTGCTCCTCGACGTAGTCCGCCGACACGAGAACGTCGTTTGCGTAGTCGCTCATTGCATCCATCCGTACTTCCCCCGTTCATATAATGGCTCCAGTCAGGGCATCATACGCCACTGTTCTCCAGCCGAAGCAATTGTTGCCGGTACTGTCGGCGCCCCCGCTCGGAAAGCCGGACGGCGAGGGGCGGTCGGCCACCGGACGGACACGACCGGGGCGGGTACTGGCAAGTATTGTCAGTAGCTGTGAGACGCGAAATCACACGGTTCAAGCGAACGCGCCGGGAACGAGGCTGTATGACGGACATCGTGACGCGGTCGTGGCTGGCCGACCGGTTGGGCGAGGTGGCGCTGGTCGACACGCGGGAGGACTGGGAGTACAGCGGCATCGGGCAC
The DNA here is from genome assembly GCF_009741825.1 of Halapricum sp. CBA1109. GTDB lineage: Archaea > Halobacteriota > Halobacteria > Halobacteriales > Haloarculaceae > Halapricum. The sequence continues at coordinate 36,591 of NZ_WPCA01000006.1, read as the reverse complement.
CTACCGACGGCCGTCTCGGTTCCCTTCGACACCTTCCGGGCGAGCGAGCACGCCGTCGAGTCCGGCGAGGGCGAGGGGATGCTCCCCGACCGGGAGACGTGGGCGGGACTGTTGAGCGAGGCCGGTATCGCGCCGGAGGACCACGTCGTCGCCTACGACGACACCCACGGCGTCTTCGCCGCGCGGTTTCTGGTGACCGCGGAGTTGCTGGGTCACGACCCCGAGAGACTCCACCTGCTTGACGGGGACTTCAGCGCGTGGCAGCGCGAGCGAGCGGTCGAGAGCGACGCGCCCGAGCGAGAGCCGACCGACTACACCGTCGACCCGCCCGCCGAGACGCCGCTGGTCGACATCGAGGGCGTCGCCGCGGCCATCGACACGGACGCGACCATCGTCGACACCCGCGAGGACTGGGAGTTCGAGGAGGGCCACATCCCCGGCGCGGTCAGGTTCGACTGGCGGGAAGCGGTCGACGACGAGAACCGCGGGCTCCGCCCGCGGGACGAACTGGGCGCGGTACTCGCCGAACGCGGCATCACGCCAGACCGGCGGGTCGTCCTCTACTGTAACACCGCCCGGCGGATCAGCCACACCTACGTCGTCCTGCGGCATCTGGGATACGAGGACGTGGGCTTCTACGAGGGGAGCCTCACCGAGTGGGAGGCCGCGGGGCGGCCGCTTTCGACCGGTCAGTCCGAGTAGTCCGCCCGGCGCTCGCTACCGAGCAACTGCCCGGCCTCGGCGAGCATCGCCACCAGCACCGGCCCGGCGATGACGCCGACGATACCGATGCTCAGAATACCGCCGGTGAACCCGATGAAGTAGAGGCTGCCGGACATCTCGGCGGTGAGAGAGGCCAACTGGGTCCGGATCACCGCGTCCGGGAGGAACCCGACGAAAAACAGGCCGACGGCGGCGACCAGCAGTGCGGTCACGGTGTTGCCGAGCGTCACCTCGAACGCCGCGAGCGCGAGGATAACGATGCTCGGCCCGACGATAGGGATGAACTGCAGGATGCCGCTGATGACTGACAGCGAGAACGCGGCGTCGTAGCCGAAGATGGTGAAGAAGACGTACGCGAGGAGGAAGGTGCCAAAGGCCGTCGCCGCCTGCAGGACGTAGATGGCGTACAGCGCCGATTTCACCCGCCGGTGCATCGACATAACGACGTCGTGGTACTCGCGGGGCACCGGCCGCAACAGCGCGGCGCTTATCTCGTCGGGCCGGATCAACAGCGCGTACACCAGCAGGACGAACAGGAAGAGCTTGAACGCCAACGCCGGCGCGGCCCGGGCGATATCGAGCGCGAGCGACCCCAGCGCCGAGGTGACGCGGTCGGTGTACGTCGCCAGTTCTATCGGGTACCGGACGCCGCCGAGTTCGACGACTACCTCGGCGGGTACCGTCCGGACGAAATCGACCAAGTCCTGCCGTCGGATGTAGAGGACGACGACGAGGGGCAACACCACCAGCGCGGCACCGACGAACGCGAGGCCGGTCGCTATCGTCGCCGCGATGCGGGCGGACAGCCCGTGGTCGACGAGGCGCGTGCGGACCGGGTTGAGGACGTACGCGACGGTGATGGCGAAGAATATGGTCCCGAACACCGCGCGCAACAGGACGAGCGACAGCACGAGCAGTCCGGCCAACAGTCCCGCGAGCACCGTCACCCGTTTCATAGCGTGTCGTTCAGCGGACACCCTCAAAATCGTTTCCACCGTCGGCCCGCGGGACTCGAACCGTCACCACGGTCCCGGTCGGATCGTTGTCGGCGACGGAGACGGTGCCGTCAGAGAGGTTGACCAGCCACTGGACCAGCCACAGGCCGACGCCGGTGCTGTGTGACAGCGGCGTGATGTTGGCCTCGCCACGGAGGACGTCCCGTTCGATGGTCGCCATCCCCGGCCCGCGGTCGCGTATCGAGACCACGACGTGGTCGTCGGCGACGGACACCTCGGCCGCCACGGTGTCGGTGTCGGTGTGTCTGAAGGCGTTGTCCAGCAGTTCGATCAGCGCCCGTTCGAACCGGTCACACACCAGCGCCCGAGCGCAGTCCGGGGCGGACATTTCGACGGTCGCTGACTGGAAGCGAGTCCGCGTCGACTCGACGGCCGAACGCAAAAGGGCCGTCACGTCCCGGGCGCGCCGACCCGTCGACTCCCGGAGGACGGTCGTGACTGTCTGTTCCTTGTTGACGAGAGCCATCAACTCGTCGATACGGTCGAGGATGGTCGTCGCGGCCGCGGCCGGGTCCGCAGCGGTCCCGGCCGCTATCATCTCGGCCTGCCCCTGGACGACGGTCATCGCGTTCCGCAGGTTGTGCCGGAGGATACGGCCCAACACTGCCAGTTGCTGTTCGCGCTGTTGCTGGTCGGTCACGTCCCGCCAGAGGGCGACCGTCCCGGCGAGTTCTCCTGCTGTGTCGTAGTAGGGGAACCGGAGGGTCGTGAACGACCGCGTCCCGCCGCCGTCGAAAGTCGGCCTGATCGTCGCCTCGACGGGCTGTTCGGTCCGCAGGACGCGTTTCTTGATCCGGTCTATCTCCGCGGCCGTCGTCGCGTCGAGAACCGCCCGCTCGTCGACCCCGACCAGTTCGGCCGGCGAGCGGTCCGTGTACGACGCAAGCGCCTCGTTGGCGAGGACATACTGACCCGTACAGTCCTGCAGCATAATCGGGTCCCGGAGCCGTTCGACTATCTCGCGGTAGGTCCGGAGGTCGCGCTCGCGGGTCCTGCGCTCGGTCACGTCCCGCGTGAAGCCGGTGATGACCTGCTCGCCGTCGACCGTCTCGGGCAGCAGTCGGGCGTTCATCGACAGCCAGATCCGCTCGCCGTCGGCGTCGATAGCCTGATAGACGAAGTCCTCGACGAGGCCGACCGACTCCAACCGGTCGAGGAACGTCTCGCGGGAGCCCGGGTCGGTGTACAGCTCCGTCGCCAGGTCGTCGTAGCTCGACAACAGCGTATCCACGTCCTCGTAGCCCAGTATCGACGCCATCTTCGGGTTGACCGACAGCACCGACCCGCCGGTCGTCGTCCGGAACACGCCGACCGGTGCGACCTCGAACAGTCGTTCGTAGGTCCGGAGGTCGGCCTCGCGCTGTGAGCGCTCGGTCACGTCGTCGTATATCCAGAGGTGACCGGGGCCCGCCGGCAGCGAGACGGGGAAGTAACTGCGCTCGAAGACCCGGCCGTCCTCGCGGACGAGACGCTCGCAGGCGACCGGCTCGCCGCCGTCGATAGCCGACTCGATCCCGTCGAGGAAGCCCTCGGGGTCGACGAACTGGTCGGCGCTCTCGGCGGCGAGTTCGGCGCAGTCGGCCCCCACGACATCCGCCGGCGTCCCGTCGGCGTCGAACATCGAGAGCAGGGGGTCGTTGACCGCCAGCACCTCCCGACCCGTCGTCTCCGCGAGGACACCGACCGGGAGGCCGTCGACCAGAGCGCGGAGCAGCGCCGTCGTCTCCGTGCTGTCGGCGGACGATTCGGGCCGACACTGGCAGTGATAGCGCGTCCCGTCGGCGGCCTGTTCGGCCGCGCCGTCGTGGACGACCGGCACCGCCTCGTCGTCGGCCCGGCGGACGAACAGCGTCCGGGCGGCCAACTCGTCCCCGGCGAGTTGGGTCTGCAACCGGGCACTCGACCCCTCAGTCAGGACCGCCCCGAACGGGTCGCCCAGCACCGACTCGCGGTCGTAGCCCGTGAACGCGACCCACGCGTCGTTGACGAACCGGAGGTGCCCGTCCGCATCGAGCACGTGGGCCGGGACAGTCGTCGGTGTACCGGCGGGGTCCTCACGCATCTGGCTAGAAGGGTACACGCCCACGAGACAAGAATGTGTGGGCCGGTGTCACGGCGAGACGCCGACGGTCAGCAGGGTCCCGTACTCCCGGTAGTGTTCGACCATCGACTCGCGGTCGTCCCAGTCCTCGGTCGGGAACGATTCGGCTGGCGGTATCGCCGTCTCCTCGTCGGGGATAGCCTCCTGTTCGGCGACGTGCAGGCCGGCCTCGCGGAAGCGCGTTCGGTACTCCTCGCGGGACCACCGCGTCATCGGCAACTCGACGTAGTCGGTCCACTCGGCGGTGTGGGGGTTGTCGGCGTAGAAGTCGACGGCGCAGTAGAAGGTGCCGCCGGGGCGGAGGACCCGCCGGAGTTCCGACAGCGCGGCCATCGGGTCGCCCGCGTAGTAGAACGCCTCCATAGAGAAGACGTGGTCGATGTTGTCGGCCGGGAACGGCAGGGCCTCGAAGTCCCCGACGACGAACCCGACCCGCGGGTCGTCGGTGTACTCGCGGGCGTTGTGAGCCATCTCGGGCGACCCGTCGAGGCCGTAGGCCCGGCCCGCGCCGCCGGCCGCGACCATCGCCCGCGCGGCGTAGCCGCTGCCACACCCCAGATCAAGCACCGTGTCGCCGTCCTCGATGGGCATCCGACCCAGCGCGTGTTTGGCGGTGTGCCAGTGGCGCTGTTCCATCCCCTTGTCGCGGCCGTCGGCCGCCCACTCGTCGAAGGCGTCGCTCGCGCGCATACCGCCAGCGACGCCCGCGAGCGTGAAAACGGGTTCGGCTCACCACGCCACTGTTTCACAGGGGTCGTCGGCTTCCACTGTTTCGGGTGGGGCCCCCTGTTTCGTCTGGAGGATGTCGGAAGAGATAGATACCTCCACTCGGACGTGTGAGTCGATGGGTCGTCGAGAGCGGTACAACGTGGCCGACTCCGCCCAGCAGGTCGTCGGCGGGTTCCTGCTGGCCGGGCCGTTCGTCGTCACCGAGGAGGTGTGGGTGCTGGCGACCAATATGACGTGGCTCCACGGCCTGTTCGTCGTCGGTATCGTCTTCGCCATCGGCTACGGGGCGCTGTACGAGGCCGACGACGACCGCGACCCCGACCGGGAGGCCGAGGTGGCCGGCGTCCCGGTCCGGTTCGTCTCGCTGATGGTCGTCTCGTTCGGGTCTGTCGCCGTCCTCGCGTTCGCGTTCACCGCGCCCGACCAGTTCCTCGCGGACATTCCGACCGCCGACCGGCCCGGCGCGACCGTCCGGGCGATCAGCGTCGGCGCCATCTTCGCCGTCGTCGGGGCCGCGACCGCAGACAGCGTGTTCTGAGGCAGTAGGCGGCGTATAACCAATCCGGTGTCGGGCTTCGGGAAGCGTATGAGTTCACTGTTCCTCGACAGCAACGGACTCGAATCGCACCTCCGAGAGGCACTGGAAAACGCCGAGAACGACGAGGCGAGATACCACATCAGGGAGTCGCTCCAGAAACTGTACGCCGCCAACTACTAGCGGCCCTGCGTGAGGCGGAACCCGATCTGCTGGGGGAGGCCGGCCTCAACCACCTCGTGGATGACGCGGTCGGTGTCGTACTCGACGCGGTGTTCCGTGACGGTTCGCTCCTCGAGGTCGACCACCGAGTAGGCCGCGCGGTGGTCCCGGTCGCGGGGTTGGCCCACGCTACCGGGGTTGACGATCATCCCCTCGGCGAAGACGGCGTGGTCCTGAACGTGGGTGTGACCGAGCACGAGGAGGTCCTCGCCGTCGAGCATCGACGGGTCGTACTCCTCGGGTTTCGTGTAGCGGTCGGGGTCGTCGGGGTGGCCGTGGACCATCTTGATCCGGCCGTCCTCGATAGTTCGCTCGGCCGGCAGCGCCGAGAGCCACGACAGTTGGTCGTCGTTGAGGGTGGCCTGTGCGTGTTCGACGCCGGCGACGGCCATGTCGTTGAACCCCGGATAGTGGTCGGTAACGACCGCCCGGTCGTGGTTGCCCTCGATGCTCGTGATACCGTGTTCGCGGACGCGGTCGACGCAGTCGCCGGGCCAAGGGTTGTACCCGACGATGTCGCCGGCACAGATCACTCGGTCGACGTCGGGCATGTCCGCCAGCACCGCGTCGAAGGCGACGATGTTCCCGTGGATGTCCGAGACGACCCCTATCTTCATACACCCACCCTCACACAGCAGTCACTTAGAGGTGTGTTCTTCGTCCGGAGGGTTTTTGCCGATGCTGTAAGTACTCTAGTACCAACATGACGAACCGCGACGCCCGGAGGAGTGTGTGATGGACGACGAGGATGCCATCGAGGGTCTCACGCGACTCGGACTGACGACCTACGAGGCCCGGGTGTTTCTGGCGCTGCAGAAACTCGACACCGGGACCGCGAGTGAGGTGGCCGAAGTCAGCGAGGTGCCCCGCTCGCAGGTGTACGGGACAGCCGACGACTTAGAGCAGCGCGGGCTGATCGAGATACAGGAGACGCGGCCGGCGGTGTACCGGCCGGTCGACCCCGACACCGCCGAACAGCGGTTGCTCGAACAACTGGAGTCGACCGGCGGCGGGCGTTTGGCTACCTGCAGGACGTCCGCGGGCAGTTCGCCGACGGCGACGACGAGAGCGAGGCACTGTGGACGGTCCGCGGGACCGACAGCATCCGGAGTCGGACCGTCGAGTTAATTCGGGAGGCCGACTCGCGGGTCGTCTACGGGGCCGAAGACCCCGAGCAACTGGGGCCGGCGATCAGGTCGGCGCTGTCGGACGCGGCCGCCGACGGCCGGCGGGTCGTCGTCGTCAGCAAATCCGCGGCAGTGCTCGACGCGGTCGAGGACGACGCCATCGAGACGGTCCGACAGCCGGCGGACCACCTCACCGACATCAGTACCGCCCGCCTGCTGATCGCCGACGACGATACTATCCTGCTCAGCGTGGCGGCGCCCGACTCCGACCGCCACCAGGAGATAGCGTTCTGGAGCGACGGTACCGCGTTCGCTCGCGCGCTCGCCCGGATATCCTTCGAGATGTTCGGCACGGAAGCGTTCTGAGTGGCGGAGCGCGTGGACCGACAGGCTGATAATAACCTACGAGTAGATGTTAACAATGTCGACTAACACCGAAAGCGGCGTTGTTAATCCGGGGCCGGCCTCCGTCGTGGGGATGGGGTCGGTCGCCGGGTTGCTCGCGCTCTCGTTGCTCGCCGTGGAGTTGGGCCGGACAAAGATAGTCGTCATCGCGTGGGTCGCGTTCGTCGCGATGGCGGGCGGGGCGCTGGTCGGCGCTCGGACGGAGTCCCGCCACGCGACGCGGCTGGTCTGGGGGTACGGCCTCGCCAGCGGCGCGATGATCACCAGCGCGGCCGTCTTCCTCGTCCCGCAGGCCATCAATCAGGCCGCGACGCTGGGCGGGTTCGGTATCGCGCTGGGCGTCCTCGTCGGCTACAACGGCCACACTATCGGTCACCGGCTCTCGCATCTGGACCTCCCGATGAACACCACGGCGACGGCACTGGCGGCCCACGCGCTCTCGGCTGGCGTCGTCATCGGCGTCATCTACGGGGCGATGCCGGCGTTGGGACTGTTGCTCGGCCTCGCTATCGTCTCCCACAAGGGGCCCGCGGGCTACGCCGCCGCCCGACGCTCGCGACTGGCCGGGGACGCTATCGCTCCCATCCTGCTCCCGGCCGCCGGCGTCGGCCTGACGGGCATCCCGATGGCGCTGGTCGCTGTCCCGCTGTCGGCGTCGGTCAACGCCGTCGTCTTCGGCTTCGCGGCCGGCGTCTTCCTCCACGTCGCGATGGACTTTCTCCCCTCCTGTGAGGTCGGCGGCGAGATAGACGACGTCGCCGGCGTCTCCGAGGACTCCCACAGTCTGCTCGACCGCCTGCGGGTCCACGCCCTCGCCAGCACCTCCATCGGCGGCGTCGTCGTCTTCCTCGCGTGGCTGGCTATCGCGTGAGGACAGGGCTTTTCATCCGGCCGCCGCTACCCGCGAACAGTATGTCGGCCCTCCCCGGACGGAGCCAGTTGCGCAACCGCTCGCTCTCGGCCGCCCTCGTCGGCCTGACGCTGTTCGTCCTCGACGGGTCGCCAGTGGTCGCCGGCGTGACGGCGACCCTCTTTCTGGCCCTCACACTCGGTATCGACACCGTCGGAAACCTGTTCGGCGACTACGCCGACAACCTCACACTGGGTCTGCTCACACTAGCGTTCACCGGCTACATCGCCGTCACCGCGTGGTGGCTCCCGATAGTTGTCGGAGGAGCCCTCGTCGGAGGTTGGTTGACGTTCGACGGACTCCAACACCTCCGGCACAGCGAGACGCGTGACGAGGTGACGAGTCCGTACAGCCACGACGGCTGGCTGGTCACCGGCTTCGTCCGAGCGATGGGTGCCCGACTGTTCGAGCCGTTCCGTTTGTGAAAGAATTTGGCACGCGTTTTATATCGGTGAGACCCGCAGGGTGAGGTGATGACTGATCTATCCGGAACAGACGTGGCCGTCGTCGGCGGGGGCGTCGGCGGGCTCTCCACAGCGTGTTATCTGGCCGACGCCGGCGCGACGTGACCGTGCTGGAGAAAAACGAACAGCTCGGCGGCCGGGCCAGCCGGATGGAGCGCGACGGGTTCGTCTTCGACATGGGCCCGTCGTGGTACCTGATGCCCGACGTCTTCGAGCGCTTTTTCGGCCACTTCGGCCGGGAGCCCAGCGACTTCTACGACCTCGAACACCTCGACCCGCACTACCGCATCTTCTTCAAGGACGACGACCGGGCCGACGTGACGCCCGACCGGGCGCACAACCGGGCGCTGTTCGAGTCCTACGAGGACGGCGCGGGCCAGGCCTTCGAGTCGTATCTGGACACCAGCGAGACCCACTACGAGACGGCGATGAACAAGTTCGTCTACGAGGACCGCTCGCGCCTGCGGGACTGGGTGGACCTCGACGTGATGACCGCGGCCCCTATCGGCCTCCAGTTGATCGGGTCGATGCAGGGCCACGTCGAGGAGTACTTCGACCACCCGAAGCTCCAGCAGATCATGCAGTACACGCTGGTCTTTCTCGGCGGGTCCCCGAAGAACACGCCGGCGCTGTACAACATGATGAGCCACGTCGACTTCAACCTCGGCGTGTTCTACCCCGTCCCGAAGGACGGCGACGGCGCGGGCGGTATCGGCCTCGTGATCGACGCCTTCGTCGAACTGGGCGAGCAGCTGGGCGTCACCTACGAGACAGACGCGCCCGTCACCGAGATAGCAAAGCGGAAACACGGCTTCCTCGTCGAGACCGAAGACGGCACCCAGTACAACCCCGAGAAGACGGTAGTCAACGCCGACTACCGCCACGCCGAACAGGAACTGCTCCCCGAACACGAACGCCAGTACGACGCCGACTACTGGGACGACCGGACCTACGCGCCCTCGGCGTTCCTGCTGTATCTGGGCGTCGAGGGCGACGTCGAGGAGTTGGCCCACCACACGCTGGTCCTCCCGACGGACTGGCAGCCCCACTTCGACCAGATATTCGAGGAGCCGGCGTGGCCGGACGAACCCGCCTACTACCTCTGTGTCCCCTCGAAGACCGACGACGACGTGGCCCCCGAGGGCCACAGCAACCTCTTCGCGCTGGTGCCGCTGGCGCCCGGTCTGGAAGACTCCGAACGGGTCCGCCAACGCTACCGCGACCGCATCCTCGACGACATCGCCGAGAACACCGGGACAGACCTGCGGGACCGCATCGTCGTCGAGGAGCGGTTCTCGGTGTCGGATTTCGTCGACCGGTACAACGCCGCCGGCGGGACGGCGCTGGGGCTTGCCCACACGCTCAGACAGACCGCACTCTTGCGGCCGAACAACCGCTCGTCGGCGGTCGAGGACCTCTACTTCACCGGGTCCTTTACCACGCCGGGCATCGGTGTCCCGATGTGTCTCATCAGCGGCCAACACACCGCAGAAGCGCTGATCGACGACCACGACTGAGGCTATGACCGACGTGAGCATCCCGTCGCTGGACCGCCTGCTCCCGCCCGAGGAGACGACGCTGGGCTACCTGTTGCGGCTCTCGCGGCCCCGGTTCTGGCTGTACCTCGCCGGCCCGGTCGTCGTCGGCGTCGCCTACGCCGCGGACACGCCGGCGGAGTTGTTCAGCCCCGTCGCACTGGTGTTGTTCGCGTACTTCCTGCTACCGGCGAACATCTACCTCTACGGCATCAACGACGTCTTCGACGCCGACATCGACGAGGCAAACCCCAAGAAAGGCGACAAGGAGGTCCGCTTCGAGGGCGGCGCGGAGGTCATCTTCGTCGTGTTCCTCGCCGGTGCGCTGGGCGTGCTGTTGGTGCCGTTCGTCGGCGGCGCGGCGGTGCCGCTGGGGATATACTTCTTCCTCGCGACGGGTACAGCGCGCCGCCGCTGCGGTTCAAAACGAAACCGGTCCTCGACTCGCTCTCTAACGGCCTGTACGCGATGCCGGGCGTCGTCGCCTACACCGCCGTCGCGGGAGCGTACCCGCCGGCGGCGGCCGTCGCGGGCGGGTGGCTGTGGACGATGGCGATGCACACCTTCTCGGCCATCCCCGATATCGAACCCGACCGGGAGGCGGGCATCCGGACGACGGCGACGCTTTTGGGCCAAGGTCGGACGTACGCCTACTGCGCCGTCGTCTGGGCCGCGGCCGCGGCGGCGTTCGCGCTCGTTCACCCCTTCCTCGGCGCGGTGCTGGGGGTCTACCCCCTCTTGGTGGCCGGCATCGTCGCCGCCGACGTGGCCGTCGACCGGGCCTACTGGTGGTTCCCGGCGATCAACACCGTCGTCGGGGCCGTGCTGACGATGGCGGCGCTGTGGGTGATGCTGTATGCCTGATTTGGACCGTAAGACGGTCGAACAGCGGCTCGATCAACTCGTCACCGACAACCGGTTCACCATCGCGGTCACCTTCCCCGCCGTCGGCGCGGTGACGCTGTACGCCTCGGCGCGCGGGTGGCTCCCACCGCTTTTGTCGTTCAACCCGTGGTTCATCCTCGCCGGCGTGGTCGTGATGCGACTGCCGCTCGCGGCCGGGCTCGCGCCGCTTTTGGACCGAAAGGGAGCCGTCCTGCTCGGCGCTATCACGGCCTACGCCTACGGCATCGAACTGCTGGGCGTGACGACCGGGTGGCCCTACGGCGCCTTCGAGTACGGCATCGACCTCGGGCCGATGCTGTTGGGGAAGGTCCCGATCGGTCTCCCGGTCTTTTTCTTCCCGCTGGTCCTGAACAGCTACCTGCTCTGCCTGCTGTTGCTCGGTGACCGGGCCCGCTCGACGGGGGTACGGCTCGCCGCCGTCATCGGGACGGTCATCGCGATGGACCTCGTGTTGGACCCGGCGGCCGTCGCCATCGGTTTCTGGGCGTACGACGGCGGCGGGGCCTTCTACGGCGTCCCGTGGAGCAACTACGCCGGGTGGGTCCTCTCGGCGACCGTCTCGGTGGTCGCGTTCGACCTCGCGTTCGACACCGAGTCGCTGCTCGCCCGCCTGCGGTCGTGTGGGTTTATGCTGGACGATCTGGTGAGTTTCGTCATCCTCTGGGGTGTCATCAACGCCGCGTTCGGGAACTGGATACCGGTCGCCCTCGCCGTCCTGTTCGGGGTTGGTCTGCTGTACACCGACCGCTTCGACTTCTCGGTGTTGCGGACCGCGCCCGGGGCGGACTGGCTTGCGGCGCGGGAGTAGGTCAGTCGTCGCCGGCCTCGGCGTCGACCTGCGAGCGCCGGCGGGCGGCGCGTTCGATGAACTCGCGTGGGAGTTCGTCTATCTCGCCGGCCTGGACCGCCCAGAGGTTGGCGTAGAGGCCGTCCTCGGCCAGCAACTCCTCGTGGGTGCCGCGCTCGACGACCCGGCCGTCCTCGACGACGACGATCTGGTCGGCGTCCTTGATCGTCGAGAGGCGGTGGGCGATGGCGAAGGTCGTCCGGTCTGCGGTGAGTTTGTCGAGGCTCTTCTGGATGAGCATCTCCGTCTCGGTGTCGACGTCTGAGGTCGCCTCGTCCAACACCAGTATCGAGGGGTCTTTGAGGATGGCCCGGGCGATGGCGATGCGCTGACGCTGGCCGCCGGAGAGCTTCACGCCGCGCTCGCCGACTTTCGTGTCGTAGCCCTCGGGGAGATTCTGGATGAACTGGTGGGCCTCGGCCATCTTCGCGGCCTCGACGACGGCGTCGTGGTCGGCGTCGAACGTCCCGTAGGTGATGTTCTCCTCGACGGTGCCGTAGAAGAGGAACGTCTCCTGGCTGACGTAGCCTATCTGCTGGCGGAGGCTCGGGATGGTCACGTCCCGGACGTCCGAGTCGTCGATGGTGATAGCGCCCCCGTCGACGTCGTACATCCGGAGCAAAAGCTTCAGGAGCGTCGACTTGCCCGCGCCGGTGGGACCGACCAGCGCGACGGTGTCGCCGCCCTCGACGTCGAAGGAGACATCCTCGACAATGCGCTCGCCGGTGTCCGTCTCGGCGTCGTAGTCGTAGCCGAAGGTCACGTCGTCGAAGGCCACCTCGCCGTCAGTGACTGCGAGCGGTTCGGCGTCGGGGTCCTCGGCGATGCGGGAGGGCGTGTCCATCAGGCCGAAGATGCGCTCGGCGGAGGCGTAGGCCCGCTGGTACATGTTGATGATCTGGCCGAACTGTGCCATCGGCCAGATGAACCGCTGGGTCAGGAGGATGAAGACGACGAACTCGCCGGTGCGGAGGCCGCCGGTGAAGAAAAACGGGGCCGCGCCGGTCGTCTGGTAGGTCAGAAGCCAGAAGCCACCGATCATAAAGGTGAGCACGAAGCCGATACCGGAGATGATCCGGAGGCCGGGGAAGAACTTGATCCGCGTCTCGATGGCGCCCCAGTTGGCGTCGAAGTAGTCCTGTGAGACGTCCTCGACGCGGTCTGACTCGTAGGACTCGGTGTTGGCGGACTTGATGACCGTGATGCCGCCGAGGTTGTTCTCCAGCCGCGAGTTCAACTGGCCGACCGAGGAGCGCACGTCGGCGTACTTGGGCTGGATGGTGTCGATGAACCGCTTCGTGAAGAAAGCGATCAGCGGCACGGGGACGAGCGCGATCAGCGCCAGTTGCCAGTTCATCCACAGCAGGATGGCGGCGATGGCGACGACCATCACGCCCAGCCGGAACGCGGAGTTCATCCCGTCGTTGAGGAACCGCTCCAAGCGGTTGACGTCGTTGCTGAGGACGGACATCATCTCGCCGGTCTGCTTGTCGGCGTAAAAATCCATATTCAGCCGCTGCATCTTGTCGTAGGTGTCCGTCCGGACGTCGTGTTGGATGTGCTGTGCGAAGTTGTTCCAGCCCCAGTTTCGGGCCCAGTGGAAGACGGCCGCAAGCAGGAAAGCGCCGGCGATGATTCCGCCGGTGAACACCATCTGCATCGGGCGGTCGGAAGGGAGCCACGACTGGGGGACCAGAGCGAACGCGAAGGCGGTCTCCTGGCGGATGACCGCGTCGATGGCGACACCGAGCAGTAACGGCGGGACCAGATCCAGCACGCGGGCGAAGACACTGGCTATCAGCCCGACCACGAAGTAGCCGGTGTTGTCCCGGCCGTACTCGGCGAACAGGCGCGCCATCGGGCGCTCGACGCGTTCGCGCTGTTCCTCGAACACGTCGTCGTCGTCGAGAGCGGAGGCGTCCACACACGGAACAGGGCGCGCGGAACAAAAAGGCCGTCGGGGCCACGCTAACTGGTCACAGAGTCGGGAATCCCGACGCGGTCGCCGACGCCGACGCCCGTCGCGTTCGCGTACCCGCGGGGGACTTCGAGGACGTATCGACCCTCGCCGGGATACTCCCGCAGGTCGTCGCTGGAACTGTCGCCCGGGACCGGCGCGTGGTGGACAGTCGTAATGGTCCCGTTCTCGGCGACGAAGAGGATGTCCAGCGGGAAGGACATGTTCCGCATCACGTAGCCGTACTCGCCGGGGGAGTCGTGGACGAACAGCATCCCCTCGCCGGTATCGAGGGAGCCAGTCTCGCTGAGGCCGACGTACAGTTCGCGGTCGCTCTCGGCGACGCGGACGTCGACGGCCGCGAGTTCGGTGCCGTTGTCGTCGGCGAGGGTGACGGTCGTCTCCTCGTAGTCGAGCGGATGGAAAACGCCCGCGAGAGGGCCTGTAGGGCTAGTGAGCCAGAGGGCTGCGACGGCGGCGATAAGAGCCAGCGAGACGACAGTGAGAGCCCGCTCGCGGTCGACCATACCGGGAGGAGGGGGTCGGCGGTGGTAAACCGTTCGGCTGAGACAGAAAGGGTTATTCACGACGATGGCGAGGGTTCTGGTGTCGGGTCCGTGGTCTAGTTGGTTATGACGCGGCCTTTACAAGGCCGAAATCGGCGGTTCAACTCCGCCCGGGCCCATATTCTCGACGAGCGGACGCGAGGAGAGTACTGGGACCGAAGAGTTCGAAGCAGGGAAGACGAGCGGGGCGAGTCTTCACGCGGTTCAACTCCGCTCGGGCCCACTTCTGTCGCCGACTGCGACGAACGAAGTGAGGAGCCAGCGGCGACTGTGTGGACCAAAGAGTTCGAACCCGAGGAGTCGCAGCGCGAACGGAGTGAGCGACCGTCTCCGCTCGGTTCAACTCCGCTCGGGCCCATCGCTTCTACGATGGTGTCGTGAGCGACGCGAGTGACACCTCGGAACGCCGTGCGTTCCGGTGAACGGACGTGAGGAGTGAAGCGTACAGCCGGGCGGGGAGAACCCGAGGAGTCGCAGCGCGAACGGAGTGAGCGACCGTCTCCGCTCGGTTCAACTCCGCCCGGGCCCACTTCTGTCGCCGACTGCGACGGTGTCGTGAGCACCGCGAACGACACCTCGGAACGCGAAGCGTTCCGGTGAACGGACGTGACGAGCGAAGCGTACAGCCGGACCGCGGAAACAGCGCCCAGTCTCACTCGGACGATTCGTTCCCGACGGAGCACTCCCCGGTGCGTTCGAGGACCGTCACGTGGTTGTAGACGCCGAAGTCCTGTGGGTCGCCGTACTGGATGGTCCGGGGGAAGATGCCGGCGCGGACGGCGTTCCACGTCTGGTCGATTGGCTCGCCGCCGTTGCGGATGTAGAACGGCTTCGGGCCGAAGGACTCGGCCACCTCGTAGGGGTAGGGAGCGTTCTCGGTGAGGTACTCGCCGTCGTCGCTGAGCAGGTCGTGGACGTAGGCGGCGTCGCCGTAGCCGGTCCAGCGCGAGGAGAGGTCGCTGTGGTTGTCCGGCGCGAGCCAGATGTACGCCCGCTGGTAGTTCAGGGCGATGTAGTCGGGACAGCGCCGTTCGACGTTCTGGAGCCACCGCGAACGGGACATATCCTCCATCCCGGTGGTGCGGTAGCTCGGCCGGTAGATGGTCGCGTCGTGGGGGACGCCGGCCTCCTGAGAGTCCCACGAGTAGGTCTCGACGGTGCCGTTGGGGCCGAGGTTCGACTGGAGGTAGGCGGCCGACTGGTCGCGGGGTTGGGTGGCGTAGCGAAGGTGCCGACGCCGGCGTAGACGGCCGTCGAAACGAGCAGGACGGCCATCACGGCGCGGCCGACCGGCGGGCGGGCGGCCCGGAGGCGCTGGAGGGCGACGGCGGTGAGCAACACGACCAGCGGGAACAAAAGCAGGATGTGGTGGGTGCGGACGTACGTCCACGCCGAGACGATGGCGGCCATCACGAGGACGCCCGACAGCAGGAGGGTGACGCCCTCGCTCTCGAAGGAGCGCTCGCGGAGTCGCGGGATAGTGGCGAGGACGCCGCCGACGGTGGCGACAGCCATCGGCCAGCCGAGGCCGTTGAGGTAGCTCCGGGCGATCCACCACGACGTGGGACGGACGAGCCAGCCGTGTTGGCTCCCCTTCGTACCGACGCCGCGGGTGAGCCGCTGGACGATTATCTCCGGACCGACGGCGAAGGTGTGGGGGAACCCGAGGACGACGAAGACGAACCCGGTCGTCGCGCCGAAAACGAGCAGGCGGGGGCGGGCGAGCGCGACCGCACGTCGAAGTCGGGGCCCCATCGCCGGTATCGAGAGCGGGAGCCAGTCGGGGACGCCCGAGTGCAGGCGGTCGTCGGCCCGGCGCCGGAGCAGGAGGGCGAAGGCGAGGATCAACAGCGCGGTCCCGACCCAGACGTCGAAGACGGGCGAGAGGGGGCCGAGGACGCCGACGCCGATGTCCGAGAGCAGGAGGAGTTTGGGGACGCCGACGGCGAGCCCCGAGAGCGCGAGGAGTTCGGGGACGCCGGGGAGCCGACCGGAGACGGAGAGGTCGGGGTCGCGGTACTCCCGGCGCATCCGGACGAGGTAGGCGACGCCGAGCAACACCGCGCCGAGGCCGGCGCTGATCTTGAACGCGATGGCGAGGCCGCCGATCACGCAGGCCTGCAGGTAGGTCCACAGCGATCCGGTCTGGACGTACCGGAGCGCCAGATACACCACGACGAGAAAGCAGAACATCGCGGGGATGTCCTCGCCGGCCTCGTGGGCGAGGACGATGACGGCCCACGTGACCGAGAGCATCACGGCGGCGAGGCGGCCGGTCGCGCGGTCGCGGATCAGCGTTCCGATGCGGTAGACAACGTACACCGAGGCGACGGCGAGGGCGGCGTTGACCAGCCGCGCCGCGAGGACGCTGCTGAACCAGACCCACCCGGGCACGGCCTGCCAGTGGGCGAAGTGGTCAGGAGCGAAGCGCATCCCGCGGGCGCCGCTGAAGACGCCGATCCCACTGGTCACCGCCGCGAAGGCGATGATCGGTGCGGTGACGAGCCCGTAGAGGTACAGCGTCGCGCCGTAGGGCCGCCAGAAGTCGATGCCGTCGCGGATACCGGTGGTCGTGGGATCCTCGATCCAGAAGGCGACTATCTCCATCGAGTCGACGACCCGCCAGCGCTCGTCGCGGGTCGCGAAGTTCGGGAGGCGGTGCCAGATCCAGAAGGTCATCAGCACGGTCGCCGCCAGCAGGATGTACAGGAGGTACGGGTCCTCCCGCAGGTCCTCGAAGATCTGTCGGCGAGCGCGGGCGAGTGGTTCGCGGATCACGGTTTGGAGGGGTTATCTGAGCCAGGTGACGAATATCGTCCGGGCGAGACCGATGGCGTAGCCCAACTGGGGCTTTTTCGTCTCGCCGGTCTCGCGCTGTTCGATGGTGACGGGAACCTCGGTGATGCGGAGCCCCTTCTTGCGGGCCTCGATCAGGAGTTCGGGGGCCGAAAAGCGCTCCTCGGTGAGGGTCAACTGCCGGAGCGAGGACCCACGGATGGCGCGGTAGCCGTTCGTGCAGTCGGTGATGTCCATCTTGGCGACGAGGTTGATGAGCGCGGTGAACACGCGGATGCCGGACTGGCGGGTGAGGCCGTTGCCCGAGCGGTCGGTGCCGATGTAGCGGGAGCCGACGACGTAGTCGGCCTCGTCGTCGGCGATGGGAGCGATCATATCGCCCAGTTGCTCGGCGGGGTGTTGGCCGTCGGCGTCCATCGTGACGACGATGTCCGCGCCGTGTTCGCTGGCGATGTCGAAGCCGGTCTGGAGCGCGCCGCCTTGACCCTGATTGATCGGGTGTTCGACGACGATAGCGCGGGTCTCGGCGGCCGCGCGGGCGGTGCCGTCGGTCGACCCGTCGGAGACGACGACCGGCGTCACGTGGTAGCTGTCGATGGTCTCCGGGAGTTCGGCGACGACGTCGGCGACCTGCATCGCCTCGTTGTACGCGGGGATGATGACGAACAGCGACGGGTCATCGATGTCCTCGCCCTCGGGAGCCTGCTCGACGGTGAGGCTCCGGGTCAGTTCGGCGATGGTGAGTTGGTTGTCGCGGGTCTTGGCGAACAGCAACAACACGAGGGCCGTCAGGGTGACGTTGGCGACCAGCGCGACGGCCAGCGGGCGCTGGTCGATAGAGAGGAGGTCACCGACGGCCGCGAACACGTCCGGAGCGACGGCGAGGACGGTGATGCCGGCGGCGAGGACGAGGGCGACACCGAGTTCCGTCCGGGAGAACGTCGTCCGGTATCGTTCGAGTCCCCACAACAGCGTGAGCGCGGCGACGCCGACGAGAATCGCCGTCAACTGCGGGCTGTTGAGTCCCCCCGTCTGAAGTACGGTCGCTGCTGCCGTCATCGATTCGTGCCGAACGTATCACGTCACAAAAGATAAACCCCGCGATACACTGCGTCTCGCGCGACCGGGAGCCGCCCTCACCCCTCGGATTCACGGGAGAGCAGCGCCGGGAGGTCGAGGCTCGCGAACGGCACCCACCCGAACAGCGCCGGGAGGTAGACGCCGAACGCTCGGTCGAGCAACACGACGACGCCAGCCACCTCCGGGGCGACGCCGAGGGCGGTGAGGACGAGCGTCGCCGAGGCCTCCGCGACGCCGACGCCCCCGGGCGTGACTGGCAGTATCGTCACGCTGTAGGCCGTCACGAGCGCGACCGGCAACAAAAGCGCCGGGGAGAATCCGCCGCCGAGGGCGTCGAGCAACAGCCACACCCTGATTCCCGGCGCGAGCGCCAGCGTCCCGACCCAGCCGAGGGCGTACGGGAGCACGACGGCGGGACGGGAGGAGAGGTCCCGGAACGTCGCCGCCGACTCCGCGGTGAACGTCGGGAGCTTCCCGACCAGTCCGGCCAGTCGGTCGCCGATTCGGGGGACTCGGGAGAAGAGGCCTTCGAGCGTGCCGAACAGCCGACCAGCCGCTTCGAGGCGGCGACCGGCGAGCAACACGAGGACGCCGGCGGCGAGGTAGGCGGCCGTCGAGAGGGCGACGACGACGGCGATGCCGCCCGGGAGCGCCGTGGCGAACAGGACGAGGCCGGCGAGCGAGACGACGCCGTACAGCGCCGCGTACAGCCCGGTGTTCAGGCCGGCCACTGTCACGGCGTCGGTCCAGTCGACGCCCGTGTAGTGGCGGACGACCAGCGGCGCGACCGAGTGCCCCGAGGCCTTCGACGGGAGGACGTGGTTGACGAACTTGATGACCAGATCGACCGTCGCGCTCGTCCGGAAGGCCACGCGGTCGAGGCCGTACAACAGCGCGTGCCACATCGAGAACCGAGTGACAAACTCCAGCGTGGTCACGGCGAGGACGGCCGCGACGACGAGCGGATCGACGGTGAGCAACTGCCGGCCCGCCCGTTCGAGGTCTATCTGGGCGAGGACGTACGCCAGCGCCCCGAGCGCGAACGCGGCCTGTGCCCCGAGGACGACGGCGCGTTTCAGTCGGTCGTTCACGGCGGCGGCCCTCCGTCGTACAGCGTCCGGTC
Source organism: Halapricum sp. CBA1109 (assembly GCF_009741825.1). Classification (GTDB taxonomy): domain Archaea; phylum Halobacteriota; class Halobacteria; order Halobacteriales; family Haloarculaceae; genus Halapricum. The sequence goes on along the minus strand of NZ_WPCA01000006.1, from coordinate 17,549 downwards.
CGCGACGACTGTCCGGGCGGTGACGAACTCGAAGTCCTGCTCGAGGATTGCCCGCAGCGCCCGCCGCATGTACGCACCCGACCGGACGTACACCCGCTTTGGAACGCCCTCGACGGCGGGCAGGTCGGCCAGTTCCCACGGGTGGATGTACAGCACCGGCGGGATGCCACGGCGGGCGAGCAGACGCATCCCGAGGATGGTGTAGGAGACGCCGAAAAACCGGATCCACGTGCCCGTCAGCGGCAGACCCAGACCGGGCATCACGGCGACCGGGAGTTCGGCGAGGGTCGGCGGCGCGTCGGGGTCGACGGCCGTCGCGGCCGCCGGCCGCTTGAGGTCGTACTCCCCGCCGTACCACCCCGGAATCGACCGACACGGGACGATGCTGGAGTCGTAGGCGTAGCCCGTCGCCGCGAGCGTCCCGAAGTGGTCGTCGGCGATGTCGAACGACGGCGCGCGAAAGCCGTCGACTGACTGGCCGGTCGCGGCTTCGAGTCGCTCCCGGGAGGTCGCCAGTTCCTCGCGCCGGCGGTCGGCCGACAGCTCCGAGAGGTGGTGGTGTGAGTGGGTGTGAGAACCTATCTCGTGGCCGGCGTCGGCGACGGCGTCGACGGCGTCGGGCGTCGAGTCGAGTATCTCCGAGACGGTGAAGAAGGTGGCGTCGGCGTCGGCGGAGTCGAGAGCGTCGAGGATGTCGTCGACGGCCTCGCGGCCGACAGTCGGGCGGTCGGTGGTCCCCGCGGCGCTCCGGTAGGCGGGCGTGTGCTGGAAGTACTCCAGATCGACCGAGAGCACCGCCGGGACCGATGGCATACCTCGGGGTACCGCGTCGGCCTACTTGTGTCGTGTGTTTGTCGGCCGACCTACTTCAGATAGCCGAGGTCCCGCATCGTCTCTTTGAGGTCCTCGGGGACCTCCTCCTCGTCGGCGGCGTCGGTCGAGGTGTCGCTCCCTTCGAAGGTGACGTCGGCGTCGTGGCTGATCAGTTTGTTCTCGAAGTCCTGCCACGCGACGGTGGCCTGCTCGTGCCACGGCGCGACGGTGACGGCCGTGTCGGTGGTCTCCTCCAAGAGATTGTTGCCGAGCCACCGGTCCTCGACGGTGCCGCCGCCGTGGGCGGCCATCGTCGGCGTGAGGTCCAGCAGACTCAGCGGCCCCTCCTCGACGTCGATGCCGTCGAAGATGACGGGCACGTCGATGAGGCAGTCGTCGACGCGGCGGAGTTGGGGCTGGTGGAAGTAGTAGCCCTCGTCGCCGAAGCCCTCGCCGTGGTCGGCGGTGAACACCAGCGCCGGGTCGCTGTCGACCTGTTCGCGGAGGTATCGGACGTTCTCGTCGGCCCGGGCCAGCGAGTCCCGGTACTTCGTCTCTATCTCCTCGCGCTCGGCGTCGGTGAGCTTGGTCGGTTTGAAGAAGGCCTTCTGGTCGAGTTCCTTCGAGATGGCGTCGTCGCCGGCGCCGTAGGGGCGGTGGGTCTCCATAAGGTGGATCCAGAGGAATCGCGGGGACTCGGCCTCGTTGAACCACTCGATGGCCTGCTCGACGACTTCGCGGTCGGTCGGGCGGTCCTCGCTCTTTGCGTGTGGCGGGTAGAACTTGTAGTAGACACGGCGCAGGAGGTCGAACTTCGCGAGGTACTGCCGGAGGCTGGAGCCGCGGTTGCCGGGTTCGATGAAGCTGTCGTAGCGGTCGAAGCCGTCGGCGAACCCGAAGGCTGCGTCGGTGTTGGGGTTGGGCGAGAGCCCCAGCGTGGTGTAGCCGGCCTCGGACAGCGACTGGGCGAGAGTGGGCTGTTCGACGTGGCCGGTCAGCACCGAACTGAACGTCGAGGCGTGGATGCTGGCGAGGCTCGGCCGCGTGTAGTGGGCCGCCGTCACGCCCTCGAGGACGTCGAACGACGAGAGGTACTCCATAGCGTCGATATAGTCGTACCGCACGGAGTCGGCGGTGACGAAGATGATGTCGTCCATTGAGTGGTCCATCACCGACTCGGATTATCAGGCTTGTGAATCGTCACTCACCGGGTCCGAGCGGAACCGATCCAGCGGGTTCCCGAGCGGGAGGGGGTCGAGTCGCGCGACGTAGTACCCGGTAAACAGCGCGTAGACGACGGCCGCCGGGCCGAGGAAGTTGCGCCACCCCGCGACCCACGTCCCCATCGCGGTGACGACCATCATCACGAGGGGCGTCCCCCAGAGGATCAGCAGGTCGCGGTCGTGTCTCGCGGCGGTGTAGATGCCCAGCGCGGCACCGATCAAAAAGCGGCGTCAGCGTGAGCCCGGTCTGGATCATGTGCCCGGTCGACCACGTCGGGAACACCGGTGAGAAGAACCACACGGCCCGGAGGAAGACGATGACGAGGACGTGCGGGAGGTTGACGACGAAAAAACTCCAGTATCGAGTCGGCGGCGGCGGGCGTGTACTCGTAGACGACCCGCTCGGGCGTGACGATGATGCCGTCGCGCCAGTGGACGAGGATAGAGCCGGAGCCGCGGGACCACCCGAAGTACAGCCGGTAGGCGATGCCCGAGACGATGACGCCGGCGATGGCGAGGTTGACCTTCGAGGAGAAAAAGAGTCCGAGGCGGCGGGCGCTGTCCTCCGGGAAGAAGTCCCAGACGAGGTAGCCGAAGACGATCGGCAGGCCGTTGGGGCGGACGATGGCGACGAGGCCCAGCGACGCGAGCGCGAGGAGCCGATTCCGAGTCGTCGGCGTCGTGTGGTAGTGGACGAGCCGCCACATCGCGACGGCGAAGACGAACGCCATCATAAATTCCGATTGGGGGCGGACGAACCACCGGAACACCTGCCACTGGAGAACGAACAGGCCGCCGGCGACCAGTCCGGCCGTGTTCCCCAGCAGGTACCGGCCCGTCTCGTAGACGACGACGCAGGTCAGCGCCGACAGCAGGAGTTGGACGCCGATCCAACCGTCTATCCAGCCGCCCGAGAGGTTGAGCCAGCCACAGTACGGCAGCCAGTACCCCGAGTAGACGATAGCGCGGGTCCCGAACAGCGTCCCCAGAGAGAACTCGGTACACCAGTTGATGTACCGCGGAGCGTCACCGCCGAATATCGTTCCCACCTGCAGCCACCACAGCCCCCGGGCCAGCACGGCCGCCAGGAAGATGGCGACGTGTTCCGGCCGGAGATACCCGCCGGTGACCCCCTCGAACCGGCGACGATATGTACTCATACTGTGATGTCCCGGACGGCCGGATTATGAGCGTTCTGTTCTCCCCCGAACCGATATAAAAGCACATATGCGACAGTGACGGACGGATAGATATGACCAAGACGTTCGTACTCGGCCTCGACGGGGCTAGCTGGCGGCTGCTTGACCCGTGGATCGAGGCCGGCGACCTCCCGAACATCGCGGCCCTCCGCGAGTCGGGCACCTACGCACCGAGTCGGAGCTGTCTCCCGCCGGTCACCTTCCCCAACTGGAAGTGCTACGCCTCCGGGAAGGACCCCGGCGGCTTCGGCGTCTTCTGGTTCGAGAAGGTCGACCTCGAAGCGGGCGAGATCAGCGTCTGCAACGGCAGCGACTTCGACACGCCCGAACTGTGGGACTACCTCAACGACGACGGCCAGACCGCCGGCGTTATCAACATGCCCTCGACGTACCCCCCGCGGGACATCGAGGACCTGATGGTCTCGGGCGGCCCCGACGCCGTCGAGGGTGAGTACCGCTCGCTGGAGCAGGGGTACACCGCCCCCGCCGAGTTGGAAGCGGAACTGGAGTCGCGCTTTTCTTACCGAGTCCATCCCGACCCGTTGCTGTCGAGCAACGACGAGACCGGCGCGGAAGTCGAGGCCATCCTCGACGTCTTCGAGGCGCGCTTCGAGGCCGCCGTCGCCCTGATGGACGAGCGTGATCTGGATTTCGTCCACCTCACCCTCTTTTATTTGAACGTCCTCCATCACTTCTTCTGGGACGCCGAACCGACCAAGCGCGGGTGGGAACTGGTCGACGAGTGGGTCGGTCGCCTCGCCGACCGGGAGGACCTCAACCTCGTGTTGATGTCCGACCACGGCAGCGCCGCCACCCAGACGGAGTTCTACGTCAACGAGTGGCTGGCCGAAAACGGCTACCAGACCCGGACGACGACGGCCGAGGACTACTTCCAGACGGTCGGGCTGACCCGGGAGAACGCCCTCGCCGTCGCCAAGCGCCTCGGGATGGTCGACCTGCTTGCGACGGTCGTCCCCGAGCGGATCCAGCAGATGGTGCCCCAAGAGGCCGGCGTCAAGCGGGGCCGAAAACTGGAGGCCATCGACCTGCCGAAGACGAAGGCCGTCGCCTCCTCGCAGGGACCGATCTACCTCAACCACGACTTCGACGTCGAGGCGGTCCGCGAGCAGTTGATGGCCGACCTCCGCGAGGTCGAGGACGAACACGGCCCCATCTTCACCGAGGTCTACCGCGGCGAGGACATCTACAACGGCCCCTACGTCGAGGAGGCGCCGGAAGTCGTCGTCGAGCAACGCCCCGGCGTCCACGTCAACGACGGGATGGGCGGCGGCGAGATAACGACCGAACCCGCCCGCTGGGCCGCCGAGAACACCAACACCGGCATCTTCGTCGCGAGCGGTCCGGACTTCCAGCAGCGGGGGGAGATAGACCGAATCTCCATCCTCGACATCGCGCCGACGGTGCTGGCGAGCCTCGGGTGTGACGTCCCGACAGACATGCGCGGGGAGGTACTGGACGTCTTCGTCGAGGACCCGGACGTGGGCGAACGGGACCCTCTCGTCGACGCCGCGCGGACCGACGACGCCGGCGAGGAAGTGTCCGAGCGCCTGAAGCAACTGGGTTACATGGAGTAGACGATGGGCGTCCGCAGGAAGGCCGCGATAGGGGCCGTCGGTCTGCTTGTCGTCGTCGGCCTCGTCGCCGCCGCGTTCGCCACCGGCGTCCTCGGGGCACCCTCGGCGGGACTAATCGACCACGGCGACTGGGGGACCGTCACCGAGAACGAGACCGAAGTCGTCACCACCGTCTGGGTCGACAACCCCAACCCGTTCGGGATCACCCTCCGTAACTCCGTCGGGGTCGAGTACGGCCTCTATCTCAACGGCGTCGGACTCGCCGAGGGCGAAAAGCGCGGCGTCGACATCCCCGCGGGCAACACAACCGTCGATATCTCGACGTACGTCCGGAACGACGCCATCGCGCCGTGGTGGGTCGCCTTCGTCGAGGACAACGAGACGGTCCACCTCCGGGCGGAGTCGACGGCCGACATCGACGACGGGACCGTCGTCGCGGACCTCCCGACCCAGAACCGGACGATGCTGGCCAACTCGACGCCCGTCATCGACGCGCTCTCGCAGTCGGCCGCCGAGGCCGAGGGCAACTACACCCGGACGGTCGACACGGGCCTGCGCGAGGAGACGCTGGGCTACGAGGTCCGCCGCGGGTGGGCCAGTTGGGGCCGGGTCACCGACGAGACGACCACCGTGAACTTCCACTACCGGATCCACAACCCAGGCAGCGTCGCGCCGGTGCCGGCCGTTCCCGAGGGCCTCGGGATGGAAATCGGGATGAACGACGTCACGCTGTTCGAGGCCGAGGGCGACCGCTTCGAGACGACCGATACGGAGCGGAGCGCGGTCATCGCCCCCAACGAGACCCAGTCGGTGACGTTCACGGTACGGATGAACAACTCGAACGTCGACGACTGGTTCCGGAGCCACGTCCGCAACGACGAGCGGACCACCGTCGAGACCCGCGTCCAACTCGTCTTCGAGACGGGCGGCGAGACGTTCCGCCTGCCGCGACTGGACGGCCCGGGGTACACCTGCGAGTTCCAGACGGCCATCATGGTCGACGACCAAGAGACCGCGACCGACTGCGCCCAACCGGACAGCGTCACCCCGGAGTAAGTGGCTACCCGGGTCAGTGTAGGGAGGGCGACTGTCCTGAGTGTTCGTCGGCCTGTATCGAGATGTAGAGCCCCCCGAGGAACGTAATAGTACTGAGGGCGACCAAGAGCAGGTGTTCGTTTCTACCCGACACCAACGGGAGAGAGACTGCGACTGTCACGAGGTACGCGGCAAGGAGTAGTAGAGAGCGTCTATTCTTTCGCTTCATCTATCCCAAATATCCGGTACGGTCGCGGTGCATATAATGACTCTGGTGTACACGAACGGAGACGGCTACGTCGACAACTGTGTCCCGCCCTGAAGCGAGCCCTCACTCCGGGGCCAGTCGGTCCAGAATCGGAATCTCCGCGCGGCGGTCGGCGTCTATCGCGTCCCAGTCGATACCCGACGGTTTCGCGCCCGCGCTCGTCTCGATTGTCCGGTCGGGCGTGACGACCAGATCCATCGGGACATCGTGGTCGTCGGTCGCGATTCGCTCGTCCAGCACCTGCCGTTCGTGGACAGTCGTCGCCGTCTGTGTGCCGTCGTCCACGAGGTCGAATCCGCCCAAGACCGCGAACTCCAGATCGCTGTATCCCTCGCCTTTCCCGATGCGACCCCCCGATTCGTCGACGGCGACGCTCCCACTGACGACGAGGTCTATCTCGGGCATCGACTCGGGACCGACCGGGACGCCCACCTCCGATGACCCGCCGACGGTCGTCGCGTGGTCGATATCGTCGATTTCGGCGGGGTCGAGCCGGAGGAAACACTTCTCCTCGCGCAGGCGCGGGACAGCCATATAGAGGGTCTTGCCGGCCCGGAGCGCCGCCCGGCGGACGGGGAGTTGCGGGGCGTCGGGGTTGGCTTTGAGGGTGTCGGCGCTCGCCCACGCGTCGGTGTCGGTCAGGCGGTCGGCGGCCGCCGCGGCGTCCTCGAAGTTCGGGATGCGGCCGTGGGGCGGGAACGGGAAGCGCGCGACGCCGCTGTCCTCTAAGTCGTCCCAGATGCGTTCGCGGATGGGCTGTTTGGTCATATCGGGAGATGGAACGGGACCGACGAGAGAGTAGCGGTCGGGCGAAGACGGTACAGTTTAGTCTATCGGTGGAAAAGGGAGAGGCGAAGGGCCCTTAGCTTAGTCTGGTTAAAGCGATCGGCTCATAATACCGGTCCGTTCGTCGGACGGTATGGGATACCGATTGAGCGCTGGTTCAAATCCGGCAGGGCCCATACGAACCGCGACGCAACTGCGTCGCGTGTGAGTCAGATACCTGCCGGTTTGAACCCCAGCGGACGAACGTAGTGAGTCCGCAGACGGTTCAAATCCGGCAGGGCCCATGATTCTGCGACGAACAGCCGACTACTCGTTCGCGATCCGGTCGGACAAAGCGACACCCTGAGCCCAGCGGCGATGGCTTCAGATCCAGTTCTTCCCGCTATGCGATACTGCCTTCCTCGAATCTGTGGTATGCGATTCACGCCGTGACTGAACGGCCTATTGGGGACTGGTAGCACGACTGGAGGTCCCCATACCTTTTCGTCATTCTTCGTGGAAGCCAACGTACGGGATCATAGACGACGGTTCGATCCCGTGGTGAGAACTCGTGAAGGTGTATCCGAAGATACCACGATACGATCATCCGAGCGTTCCGGAATCATTCTTCGAGGGCGAAGACCTCACGCTCGTCGAGAAGTTCGACGGAAGTAGCTTTCGGTTCACACTGTACGACGAGCGATTTTCGGAACGCTATCCGGAGCGAGTCGAATCCGCGGCGGCCGGCGACGACAGCCTCGTCTTCGGAACTCGCAGAGCCATCAGAGGCAGTCACCGAGACGACCTCGAAGACATCGACGGTGCCCTCCACCGCGCGGTTCGCTGTCTACGCGAGAGCGTCGATACCGCGGCACTTCGAAGCCTGCATACGGAATACGACTCACCACTGGTCGTCTACGCCGAAAATCTCGTCTACTCGACGCTGGACTACGGCTACACCGAGCGTGACCTGCCAGCACTCGTCGGATTCGACATCCTACCGTACACCGAGATCGAGACAATGACGCCTCCCGGAAACCCCTACGACGAGACGTTCGAGGGCTTTCTCCCGACGGAGGCGGCCTGGGACTGTTTCGAACGGATCCGGATCGAGACCGCCCCGACCGAGCTCTCGTTCGTCTCTGCGACGGTTCTCGAAACACCCAGTGGTGGGTTCGACCCGGCAGCCTACACGTTCCCGTCTTCGTCGCTGGCGCCTGACGTCACGGTGGAAGGAGTGGTCGCGAGGAGCGACGCTCACGCTCATCGAGTCAAGCTCGTCCGTGAGGGGTTCGAGGAGTTGAACCGCGACCAGTTCGGTCGTCAGCCCGAAGACGCCGAATCGGGGGCGGAGTACGTGGTCGCGTGCTTCTGCACGCCAGCGCGAATCCGCAAACAGATCCGGACGATGGTCCTCGAAGACGGTCGTGAATTCGGCCTCCATCTGAACGACGACCTGTATCCTCGCGTTGTCGAGGACATATGGGCCGAGAACTGGTCGGAACTAATGCGTCTCGACGTCTCGCTCACGCCCGCCGACGTGTATCCGCTGGTCGCCGAGCGCTGTATCACCGAACTCCGCAAGATGAAGACAAACGCCGAACTGAACGAGACCGACCCAACGACTGTGTGGGAGCACCTCTCCTGACAGATGGCATTACGGCGGACAAGCGGGTCCGATCTGGATTCCCGGTCATCGAAACGAACATTCCAAAGCGTTATTATCCAATACGCGAATTATGAATTGTATGTCGAAAGCCGCCGGAGATCCCGAGCGCGCCGTCAACGGCCTCCTGTCAGTCGCCCAGCTCCTGGAGGAGCCACGACTGGCGCGACTCTACACGTTCGTCCTCCGCGGAGGGGAAGTCACCATCGACGATATCGTTGATGCGCTGGAGATGCCGCGGACGACCGCGTACTCGGATACGGGCACGCTCGTCGAACTGGGGGTGCTGACGCGGGACGAAGCGCAGAAGACGCACACGTACTCGGCAGTTCCGATCACGCTTACCGCGAACCTAGATGGGAACGAATACACAGTCACGCCCACCCTCGTCGAAGCGTTCGGACGCTCTCCCCGGGATCAGGATCTCGACCTCTTGCTCGAAAAGCACGGTCTAGGGAAACTCGCGGCCGCGCTGACGTATGCGATCCCCTACGCCGAGGGTGAGATGTCGGAGCGGGTGGCTGCCCGGGAACTCGATCTCCAGCACGCCTTCGCGATCGCTGTCTTGCAGGCCCTCCGGGAGGTCGTACTCGACACGAAGTCGGTCGATCCGTACTTCGAGGACGTTCGGAGTGCCCGTGAACTGCCGCTCGAGACAGAGGACTGATCGGGCGCAACGATGAGTGAGTCATTCGATCCGACGCGAGAGGACGCCGTCTGGGTTGCAGATACGGGGCTGTTCGTCGCCTGTGGTCGCCAACAGAACAACAAGTACACCGCGCTGGAGCAGTTCGCCCGGCGCAACGATCTCTCGTTCGTGATTCCACAGCGCGTCTACGAGGAACTCGGAGGCGCTCCCGACCGGAGTACGCCGGGGCAAACCCCGATCAACAGTGCGATCGACGCAGGCTGGGCGACCGTCGCCGACGAACCGGATTACGCGAATAGCATCGTGTCGAGAGTGATGGACGATGTCCGGACGTTCATCGCACAGTCGTCGAATCGGCGGGAGGATCAGATCGAGAGGGCCGACACCGCTCTCGGGGCCGTTGCAGCGGAACGTCTCGATGCGGGTGACGCTGACTTCGCGTATATCGTGACGACCGATATTGACGCTGGTGAGGGAGTAATCTCCGCGCTTTCGAGAAGCGGGTTCGATGATCGAATCGAGCTGAAAGACGGGTTCGAGTTGATCGAGGAAATTACCTGAATCTATTCTCGACAGATGATCCGTCTCAGCGTCTGAAACGCTACTGAATAGCTAGCTCATAGCGATGCATACTGCGGATGCTTCCCGGCAGGGCCCATAATTCTGCGACGAACAGACGTGAGGAGCGAATTATGCTGCCAGAGGATTTGAACCAGACGGCGGCGAGCAACGCGAGCCGACGGCGAGGTTCACAATCCGGCAGGGCCCACTTCTTCACTGCGAGGTGGGTGCCGAGAGCCACGCCTTAGCGGTCGCTCTCGACAGTCTGCTCCGAATCGAGGTACGCGCGGATTTTCTCCTCGGGGATGGCGTCGAGGACTGCATCGTGGCCGAGTACGTCGAGCAGGCGTTCGCGGCCGTGGTCGGCGCGGGCCGCGGCCTCGCTGTCTGAGACGCGGGTGTCGAACGCACGGTCGACGGCCCGGTCGCGGAGTTCGGCGCGGCGGTCCGCCGGGAGGTCCTCGGGGAGTTCGTTCTCGGCGTACTCGCGCCATCGGTCGCGGTCGGCCCACTCGCCGGAGAACTCCCCAGTAGAGCGCAGCCAGTCGAACTCGGGAGCCACGTCGCCGGCGAACCCCTCCTCGCGGCGGCGGTCCTCGATCAGCGACCGGGCGACGTGGGCACCGTTGCCGGCGGCGACGACGGCCTGAGCGCTCCGGGCCCCTGCCGGCGAGGCGACGTAGAGGCCCTCGAGTGGCGTCCGGCCGTCGGCGTCGGCGTAGTCGGGGTCGAACCGCTCGATTGTCTCTCCGTGGTGGTCGTCGGTGGTGAACATCGACGGCTCTTCGAGGTCTCGGAGGTACGAACCGTCGTACCACGCGGCGGCGACGACGGCCGGCGTCTCGACGGTGGTCCCCTCGTCAGTGGCGACGCGGAAGGCACCGTCGTCGGTTCGGGCGACGGACTCGACCCGTTCCTCGCGGCGGGTCCCCCCGGCCTCGTCGACGTGAGCGGCCAACAGCGACCGGAAGTCCGCGACGGGGATACCGGCGGGGAAGCCGGGGTAGTTCTCGAGGTAGGCACACCGGGGGAGCGCGGCGGTACCGCGGTCGAACACGATCGTTTCGAGGCCGTAACGGGCCGTGAACACCGCCGCCGACGCGCCCGCGGGGCCGCCGCCGACGACCACCACGTCGGGGTCCTGAAGCGCCGAGTCGGGTGCTGTCGACGGCCCGTCGCCGTCCGGCGTCGTCTCGTTAGACATATTCTTAGGTCAGCCTAAATATTGAAACAGTTTGCGGAGTCAATCTCCGGAGGACCCGACGCCGGCGTCGCGGGCGACGGACCGCCAGCGGCCCGACCGGAAGCGGCCGGTGTTGACGGCGGCCTTGACGTAGAAGTCCCCGAGCAACGCGAGGTAGATGGCCGGGAGGCCGAGCCCCAACCCGAGCGGTATCGAGAGACCGGCGACGGTGGCGGCGTAGCCGGCCGGCAGCGCCAGCGCCGCGATGGGGAGGCGAACGAGGTAGGTAGCGACAAGGGTGCCGTAGAGGGGCCAGCGCGTGTCGCCAGCGCCGCGGAGACTCCCACGCATCGTCCGGGAGACGGAGAACCCGGCGATAGCGAGGCCGAACACCCGGATGAACGTCACCGTCAACGAGACGTGGTCGGTGCCGAACAGCGCGGCGATAGGGCGGGCGAACACGACGAGGACGACACCGATCAGAAGCTGTGTGACCAGGGCGATACGCAGCGTCTGCCAGCCGTAGTCGGCCGCGCCGTCGGGGTCGCCGGCGCCCAACCGCTGGCCGACGAGTGTGCTGGCGGCCGTCGAGTACCCCCACGCGGGCATCAGCGCGAGCAGCATCACCCGCCGGCCGATGGCGTAGGCGGCGACGGCCGGCGTCCCCAGCACGCCGAGGACAAAGAGGAACGGGAAGCGGCCGAACGTCTGGAGCAGGCGCATCCCCGCCAGCGGCGACGCGACGCGGACGATTTCGGTCGACAGCCCGCGGTCGAACAGCGGCCGCGAGAGCCGCAACTGGACGGCGTAGTTCCCCGAGACCAGCAGGGCGAAGAAGACGCCAGCGGCGAGGACGTTGGCGGCGGCGGTCCCCAGCGCCGCGCCGACGATACCGAGGCGGGGGAACGGTCCGAGGCCGAAGATGAGCACGGCGTTGAGGACGACGTTCGTCGGGAGAGTGAGCAACCGGACGTACATCGGGGTCTTGGTGTCGGCGCTGCCGGCCAGCGCCCGCGCGGCGATCATGCTGAAAAACCGGAAGGCGAGCGACAGCATCACGACCCGCAGGTAGGCCCCGCCGAGTTCGATGGCCCGCGGGTCGTCGGTCAGGACGGCGACCATCTGGTCGGCAAACACCCACGAGGCAGCCGTCAGCGGGACCGAAAGGACCAGCGAGAGCCACAGCGACTGGGTGACGGCGAGGTCGGCCCGTCGGTCCTCGCCCGCCCCCTTCAGCCGGGAGACGACGCTGATGGTCCCGCTGGTGACCGCAAGCGAGAGCCCGAAGCCGACGAAGTAGTACTGAAACCCGAGTTCGAGGCCGGCGATTGCGGCGTCGCCCAAAGCGATACCCACCATCAGGAAGTCGGCCATCCGGAGGAGCACCCGGAGGCCGCCGGTGACCATCACCGGCGCGGCGAGCGTCTGGGCCTCGGTCGCCCGCTGGCGGTCGACAAGCCCGAGACGAGCGAGCGCGGCCGGGAACCGGTCCATCGCGGCCCGGACCGATGCGCGGAACCCCATCGGTCTGACAACGGACTCGGGAGTGACGTGCCTTTCGTCTCCGCTGAGAACCGCACGGGAGGCTTATTGTCCCCGGTGACCTGTAGCGGGGTGAAGAGATATGAGCGAGGCCCAATCCGTCCCGGGGACGGTAGCCGTCGTCGACCCCGACGGGCGACTGGGAGACGTCGTCGACGCACTCACCCGCGGCGGGATAGCGGACGTGCGGACGCTAGACAGCGTCGCCGCGATAGCGGACTGTCCGTCGGTCGCCTGCGTCCTCGTCCCCGACGCCCCAGCGAGCGACGAGGGTGGGCCGGACGGCGAGAGACTGCTGGCCGACGCACTGGAACGGACGGACGCGCCGGTCGGCGTCTACGCGGCCGGGGCGGACCGTGACCGGGTCGTCGAACTGCTTGCGGCCGGCGCGGGGACGGTCATCTGTGTCCCGCCCGAGCGAGACGGACTACTCGCCAATCGGGTGCGGCATCTCGCGGGCGTGCTGGAGGACGAACCGGCCGAACAGCGGTACGCGTCGCTGCTGGATCACTACCCCGGCTCCATCTACGTCAAGGACCGCGACGGCCGATTTCTGGACGCGACGGCGTACTCCTACGACGGGTACCGGGACCTGGAGATGGATCGGCGTATGGCCGTCGGGCTGACCGACTTCGAGTTGTTCGACGCCGAGGCGGCGTCGTCGTTCTTCGAGGAGGAGCAGGCGCTGATGGCCCGGGGCGAGCGCATCGAGAACCGCATCGACCGCGTCCACATCGACGGCGAGGAGCGGTTCACCTCGACGACGAAGGTGCCCCGGTACGACGCGGACGGGAATCCGGTCGGCGTCGTCGGCGACGTGCGGGACGTGACGCCCATCAAGCGGCGCGAGCGGATGATGGCGACGCTGCACGACGCCAGCCGACGGTTGGTCAGGGCCACCGACCGGGAGACGGTCGGGGAGACGGCCGTCGAGATAGCGACCGAGTTCGACGTGTTGCCACAGGCGCGGATCGACCTGTTCGACCGCGAGAGCGGCGAGTTGCGGGAGGTCGCCGCGAGCGACGACGAGTGGCCGGAGTGGCAGAGGGACGTCGGCGCGTCCGTCGCCGAGGCGGGGACCTCACACTACCGGACGGCGACCGGCGAGGTGGTCGCGGTGGCGACCGACCGCCACGACCACGACGCGCTGTCGCTCCCGGAGGGCGTCGACAGCGTCAGCGGCCTCCGGATACCGCTGGGCGACCACGGCGTGTTCACCCTCGACGCCGGCGAGGAGTCGCTGTCCCCGTTCACCGTCGAACTGGCGCACGTCCTCGCGTCGAACGTCGAGGCGGCGCTGGACCGGGCCGAACAGCAGGCCCGCTTGGAGGCACAGGCCGACCGGCTGGAGGAGTTCGCGCTGCTTGGCTCACACGAACTCCGCAACCGCCTGCAGGTCGCGCTGGGGACCGCCGAGCGCGCCCGCGCACAGGACGACATCGAGGCCGTCGACGACGTCGTCGAGACGCTGGGCCGGATGAACCGACTGGTCACGCAGTTGCTGACCCTCGCCCGGACGGGGACGGTGAGCAACGCGACGAGCAACGTCGCGCTGTCGGGACTCGCGGAGGAGGCGTGGGCGACTGTCGACGGCGGCGCGGCGACGCTGACCGTCGCGGACGACGGCATCGTCAGCGCCGACCGGGACGGCCTGCTGGAGGTGTTCGAGACGCTGTTCCGGACCGCGGTCGACGGCGGCGCAAGCGAGACGGTCACCGTCGGAACGACCGACGACGGCTTCTACGTCGCCGACGACGGCGAGGCCATCCCGGAAGACCAGTACGCGACGCTGTTGGAACCGACCCACTCCGACGTCGAGGTCAGCGAGGGCGACAGCGTCTACCTCGTGGCAGTCATCGCCGACGCCCACGGCTGGACGGTCGACGTCGACGGCGACGGCGGAGGGACCCGGTTCGTCTTCGGGAACGTCGATCTCAAGCGCGTCAGATGAACTCCCGGACCTCGGCGTAGAACATATCGTGGTCGTCGACGGCGTCGATGGCGACGGCGACGGCCACCGCGAGCGCGTGCCAGCACAACTGGTCGGGGTCCTCGGCGTCGAGGTTGTACTCGGCGTCCTTGCAGGTACAGCCCTCGTCCTCGACGATGTACTCCTCCTCGTGGCCGACGACGACCGTGAAGTCGTTGTACTGTTTGACCCGTCCCTCGGCGACGGCCTCGACGGCCCGGACCCCCCGGGAGCCGTGGACGTCGGTCAGCGTCTCGACTACCTCGGGGGTGAGTTCGTCGGCGTCTTCGAGGGCCGCCCGCCACTCTGTCACGGCCGCCGGTAGGGACGGCCCCGACAAAACGCTTCGGTGGCGAGTCGGAGTACTGTTCAGATGAGCTGTCGCCGGCAGGGCTGTTTGGAACAGTATGAAAGCCCCGAGTCGGAACACAACGGCTTTGGGGCCCAGCAAGCGAGAACAGGTATGCGCGTGACGGAGGGCGGCGTCGAACTCGACGTGCCCGAACAACCCGAGGACGGCGTCGGCGAGGGGGTCTTTTTCAACCCCGTACAGGAGCTGAACCGCGACCTGACCGTCGCCGCGTTGCGGGTGGCCCGCGAACGGGACGACGCGGAGAGCTACCTCGACGCGACGGCCGCAAGCGGCGTCCGTGGCGTCCGGGCCGCCGCCGACGGCTTCGACGCGACGCTCTGTGACGTCGACCCCGACGCGGTGGCCCTCTGCCGGGAGAATCTGGCGCGCAACGACGTCGACGGCGAGGTGTACCACCGGGACGCCAGCGCCCTGATGTCCGAGCGACGCTTCGACGTCGTCGACCTGGACCCGTTCGGGACGCCGACGCCGTTCGCCGACGCGGCGGTCCGCAGCGCCCGGCACCTCCTCTGTGTCACCGCGACCGACACCGCGCCGCTGTGTGGCGCCCACTTCGAGAGCGGCGTCCGCCACTACGGCGCTGTCCCGCGAAACACCGAGTACCACGCCGAGATGGGCGTCCGCGTCCTGCTGAGTTCGCTGGTCCGGGCCGGCGCGCGCCACGACCGCGGGCTCCGACCCGTGTTGACACACGCCACGAAACACTACGTCCGGACGTACCTGCTCGTCGAGGGCGGCGCGAGCGTCGCGACGAGATGCTGGACTCGCTCGGGTATCTGTATCACTGTCAGGAGTGTCTCTACCGCGAGCACGATGCCGGCCTCGTGGCGAACCCGCCCGCGGAGTGTCCGAACTGCGGCCAGCACCTCCAGCCGGCGGGACCGGTGTGGCTCGGCCCGACCGCCGACGGCGCGTTCCTCGAGGCGGTCGCGGGGAAACTGGACGGGACGATGGGGACCGCGGAGAAAGCACGCGAACTGCTTGCCACCCTCGACGCCGAACTGGCGACGCCGACCCACTACGACCAGCATCGACTCACCAAGCGCTGGGGGACGAGCGCGATAGCGATGGACGACTTTCTGGAGCAGTTGCGGGACGCCGGTCACGAGGCCTCTCGGACCCACTACGGCGGGACGACGTTCAAGACGCCGGCGGACGTAACCGAGATAGCGGCGGCGGTCGAAGACTAGGCGGCGACGGCGCGTTCGAGCAGCGCGACGACGAAGAGATACAGCGGTCGGAGCAGGTAGTTGGCCATCCCGACCAGTCCGATCACCGCGCCGACGGTCTGGAGTTCCGCGGGGGTGAGCGGCCCGACGACGACGGCGACGACGGCCGCGAAGGCGGGGCCGACCCACAGCGTCGGGGCGTGGACCGCGACCGGTTCCAGGGCGGTGCGCTCGCGGACGGGGTCACGGGCGAGATACAGCGCGGCGGCGACGCCGGCCGCGGCGACGCCGAGGAAGAGAGAGGGGCCGAACCCGGCGAACGCGGAAATGATCAGCACCGCGGCGGCGGCGAGTGTGACCGACGTGAACTGACGGGAGAGCCGGTCGAGCCGTTCGTCCATAGGCAGTGGTGTGCCGGGGTCCCGCAAGGCGGTTTCGGTTCCGGTACGCCCCGGTTGTTTATGTCCCGTCTGGACCCAGAGGCGAGCGTGAGCCACCAACGGTCCTCGCGGGCGGTCGCGCGGGCGCTCGTCTCGGCAGTACAGGACTCGCCGCTGACGATGCTGGCCGCCGGTATCGCCTACTACGCGTTCGTGTCGCTGTTGCCGCTGTTGCTGTTGAGCCTCGCCGTCGCCACGGCCGTCGGCGGCGAGTCGTTCGCGCTCGCCGTCGTCGAGGGACTGGGCGGCGTGCTCTCGCCCAGCGGGCAGGACGTCGTCCGGGGAGCGCTCGTCGGGCCGGCGGGCCGCGGCGGCGCGACGGTCGCCGGCCTCGTGGTGTTGCTCTGGAGCGGGCTGAAGCTGTTCCGTGGGCTGGACATCGCGTTCTCGATGGTGTACGGCACCGGGAGCGAGAAGACCTTCCTCGGACAGTTACGCAACGCCGTGATCGCGCTGGGGGCCGTCGGCCTCGCCATCGCCGCGGTCGTCGCCGTCGGTGTCGCCGCCGACGTGGCGGGGCTCAGATTCGTCGGATTGCTCGGCCCTGGGGCGCTCGTCGTCGTCCTCACGGGCGCGTTCTGGCCGCTGTACTACATCTTCCCGGACGTGGCGATGACGCCGCGGGCGGCGCTTCCGGGGGCGGCGTTCGCGGCCGTCGGCTGGACGGTGCTGGGGACAGCGTTCCGGATGTACGCCGCCACTGCCGGGGTCTCCGTCTACGGCGTCGTCGGGGCCGTCCTCCTGTTGGTGACGTGGTTCTACGTCGGTGGCATCCTCCTGTTGCTCGGCGCGGTCCTCAACGGCGTCCTGAGCGACGACCTCGGGAGCGACACAGACCGGCAACTACAACAGGGACCGCCCCAAGTTCCCGGACAACGACTTATGACCGAGGGCGCGGATGGCCGGGACGGCGATCCGACCGAGGACGACCGCTCCGGAGAGGCGAGCGAATCGGGCGGGGCGTCGCCGCCGACCGACACGGAGCAGTCGGGCGGGGCATCGTCTCCGGCCGGCAACGATCAGCCGGACGGGGCATCGTCTCCGGCCGACACGAAGCAGTCGGGCGGGGCATCGTCTCCGGCCGACACGAAGCAGTCGG
>NZ_WPCA01000054.1 GCF_009741825.1 Halapricum sp. CBA1109 | reverse complement strand
CGTCGGCGTCCGTCTCGACGCCGAGAGAGTCGAGCGCGTCGATGAGCGTGTCCGAGACGGTCGCCACGTCCGGTTGGCGCTGGAAGCCCCGGAACGGGCGGCCGTCGTAGGCGATGCGGTAGGCGTCCACGGGCGTCGTTCGGCCAGCGGGCACTTAGCGGCGGCGCTGGCGAGCGGTGGACCGACACGCTTTCGCCCGCCGGCCGACCACGTCGGCGTATGTTCGAACAGTTCGAGGTGATCCCGGCGGTGGACATGCAGGACGGGCAGGTCGTCCAGTTGGTCGGCGGGGAGCGCGGGACGGGCAAGGCCTACGGCGACCCCGTCGAGGCGGCACAGCGGTGGGTCGAGGCCGGCGCCGAGACGCTGCACCTCGTCGACCTCGACGGGGCCTTCGAGGGCGAGCGAGCGAACGCCGACGCCATCACGGCCGTCCGCGAGGCAGTGGACGTGCCCATCCAACTCGGCGGCGGCATCCGGACCGCCGAGGGAGCCGTCTCGCTGCTTGACTCCGGTGTCGACCGCGTCATCCTCGGGACTGCGGCGGTCGAGAACCCGGACATCGTCGCGGAGATAAGTGAGAGCCACCCGGGCAGTGTCCTCGTGAGCCTCGACGCCAAGGACGGCGAAGTCGTCGTCTCGGGATGGACCGAGGGGACCGGACTGGACCCCGCCGAGGCCGCGACCCGCTACGAGGACCTCGGTGCGGGCGGCATCCTCTTCACCGACGTCGACGTCGAGGGGCAACTCGAAGGGGTCCGGACCGACCCGGTCCGCCGGGTCGTCGAGGCCGTCGACATCCCCGTCGTCGCCAGCGGCGGAGTCGCAACGGTCGATGACGTCGTCGCCCTGCGGGACGCGGGCGCGGCGGCTGTCGTCGTCGGAAGCGCGCTGTACGAGGGGTCGTTCACGCTCGAGGCGGCGATGGCCGCCGTCGAGTGACGGCAGACACTTATTCCGGGGCCGCCTGCAGTCGCGTATGCCCGACCGCACCGCGGCCGTGACGCGCGAGACGGCCGAGACGGACATCGAGGTGACCCTCGACGTCGACGGCGACGGCGACACCACCGTCGACACCGGCATCGGCTTTTTCGACCACATGCTCGACTCCTTCGGGACACACGGCCTGTTCGACCTCACCGTCAGTTGCGACGGTGACCTCGACATCGACGACCACCACACCGTCGAGGACGTGGCCATCACGCTCGGGGAGGCCTTCGCGGAAGCGCTGGGCGAGAAGCGCGGCATCCAGCGCTTCGCCGACCGGCGCGTTCCGCTGGACGAGGCCGTCGCCAACGTCGTCGTCGACATCTCCGGCCGGCCGTACTTCGAGTTCGACGGCGAGTTCTCTCAGGCGTCCGTCGGCGGGATGACCAGCGATATGGCCAACCACTTCCTGCGCTCGCTGGCGATGAACGCCGGCCTGACGCTACACGCCGGCGTCGACGGCGAGAACGCCCACCACGAGATAGAGGCGCTGTTCAAGTGCCTCGCCCGGAGCCTCGACGACGCGACGCGCGTCGACGACCGCCGCAGCGACGTGGCCAGTACCAAAGGCGAGCTCTGAGGTACCGATCCGTTCGCCGGCGTGCCTGTGAACGGGCAATCCGTTCTCGGAAGCAACGTCCCCTATCTGGTTAGGCATACCGTACATATTCGATACTGAGAGACGGTGTGACAATGTCAGAGACTGGTATCGACTCGGACATCGACCGGGACGTCGAGACAATCGAGGAGGACATCGACAGGAACGCTGGCTACGACCACGAGGCCGCCAGCGAGATTCAGACCTCGATTGCGAAACTGGAAGACTCCTCGGTCGAAGTGGCCGAACGGGCCGACTACATCAAGGATATGACGGCCGAGCAGTACCAGGGGATGGACAAGGTCGCCGACGAGATTTCGAACCTCAGCGCGGCCGTCGAGGAGGTGGCGTCCTCGACGGAGGAGGTGTCGGCGTCCAGCCAAGAGGCCGAGCGACTGGCCAACGGGGACAGGCGGCCGCCGACGAGACCATCGGCGTGATGGAGGAGATCAGCGACGCCTCCGACAGCGTCAGCGAGGACGTCCGGACGATCCAGCGGAGCGTCCGGGAGATAGACGAAGTCGTCGAGATAATCAACGATATCGCCGACCAGACGAACATGCTGGCGCTGAACGCCTCCATCGAGGCCGCCCGCGCCGGCGAGGCCGGCGAGGGCTTCGCCGTCGTCGCCGACGAGGTCAAATCGCTGGCCGAACAGGCCCAACAGGAGGCAAGCCGTATCGAGGGGATGGTCGACTCCATCCGGGACGACACCGAGAACGCCGTCGACAGTCTCGAAGAGAGCAACGAACGGATCGACCAAGGCATCGGCACTGTCAGCGAGGCGATGGAGATTCTCGAGGAACTGGGCGAGGCCGTCCGGGAGATCAACACCGGGATTCAGGAGGTCGCCAGCGCCACCGACCAGCAGGCCGCCTCCGCCGAGGAGGTCGCCAGTATGGTCGACCAGTCGACGACCAACGCCGAGACGATAGCGACCGAAGTCGAGGAAATCGTCGAGGAGATAGACGACCAGACGGGCCAGATCACCGACGTCAATGGGGCCGTCGACGAACTCGTCGACGACCTCGTGCGGAACACCGAGATGGCGGCCGCCGACGACTGAGCCGATCAGGTGCCGTGCTGCCAGGAGTTCATGTACTCGCGCTGCTCGTCGCTGAGTTCGTCTATCTCGATCCCCTCGGCGTCGAGTTTGATCTCGGCGACCTCCCGGTCTAGACGGTCGGGCACCTCGTGGACGCCCGGACCGTACTCGCTGCCGTTTTCGGCCATCTCGCGGGCGCAGACCGCCTGAATGCCGAAGCTCTGGTCCATCACCTCGACGGGATGGCCCTCGGCGACGGGCGAGGCGAGGTTGACCAGCCGGCCCTCGGCGAGGACGTTCAACTGGCGGCCGTCGGGCATCACGTAGCCCGTGACGCCGTCGCGGGCCTCGAAGACCTCCTCGGCCATCGCCTCCAGTTGGTCGAGGTTGATCTCCACGTCGAAGTGACCGGCGTTCGAGAGCAACACGCCGTCCTGCATCACCTCGAAGTGCTCCTCGGTGACGATATCGCGGTTGCCCGTCGTCGTCACGAAGAGGTCACCTTTCTTCGCGGCCTCGTCCATCGAGAGGACCTCGAAGCCCTCCATGTGGGCCTCAAGCGCGCGCCGGGGGTCGACCTCGGTGACGACCACGTCGGCGTTCAGCCAGAGGCCTTCTTGGCGACGCCCTT
Organism: Halapricum sp. CBA1109; assembly: GCF_009741825.1. GTDB lineage: Archaea > Halobacteriota > Halobacteria > Halobacteriales > Haloarculaceae > Halapricum. Next base: position 13,373 of record NZ_WPCA01000054.1, on the reverse strand, counting down.
GCCACACTGGCCGTAGCCGCCGACGACGACCGTCTTGCCGGCGATGGCGAGGTTCGTCGTGAGTTCGATGGAGACCAGCGAGGCCTCGCCGGTCCCGTGGACGTTGTCGAACAGCCGTTTCATCGGCGTGTCGTTGACCGCGAACATCGGATACTCGAGGGCGCCGTCGTCGTCCATCGCCCGCAGGCGGTGAACCCCGGTGGTCGTCTCCTCACAGCCACCGACGACGGAGTCGATCAGTTCGGGGTACTCCTCGTGGATCAGAAAGACGAGGTCCGCGCCGTCGTCGATGGTGATCGTCGGGTCGTGGCCGACGACGGCGTCCATCGCCTCGTAGTAGGCCTCGTCGTCGACGCCCCGGCGGGCGTAGGACGTGATCGAGTCGTGGGCGTCGAGCGCCGCGCTCACGTCGTCGTGGGTCGAGAGCGGGTTACAACCGGTGATGGCGACCTCCGCTCCCGCGGCGGCGAGCGCCTCCGTCAGGACCGCGGTCGTCGCCTCGACGTGCATCGCCATCGCGATAGTCTCGCCCGCGAGCGGTTGTTCGGTCTCGAACTCCTCGCGGAGGGACTCCACGATGGACATATGCTGGCGCGCCCAGTCGATCTTCTTGCGGCCGGACTCGACTGTCGCGTCCAAGTCGTCGATGTCCTCGGAAATCGGCGTCGCTGTCATATCTCGATGCACGGCCAGCGTCGGCAAAACCCTGCCGGAGTCTCACCGCGGGAGAAAAGACCGCGTCTCAGGGCGGGCCGTGCCCGTTACCCGGACTGTCGGCGGGCGGACCGCCGCCGCGTTCCTCGTCATCGTCGTCTGCTTCGTCCTCTTCGTCGTTCTCCTCTTCTTCGTCACTCTCGTCTTCTTCGTCCGCTTCATCCTCCTCGTCGCTCTCGTCTTTAGCCTCGTCCTCTTCGTCGCTCTCGTCCTCTTCGTCGCTCTCGTCCTCTTCGTCGCTCTCGTCTTCAGCCTCGTCCTCCTCGTCACTCTCGTCTTCAGCCTCGTCCTCTTCGTCGCTCTCCTCTTCCTCGTCACTCTCGTCCTCGGACTCGTCGTCGTCACGGTCCGGACCGGCATCCTCGGGCGGGCCGGCGTGTTCGGGCGGACCGCGCCGGTCGTCCTCGGTCTCGTTGTCGTCGTCGGTCTCGTTCTCGCTCTCGTCGTCACGGTCCGGTCCGGCGTCCGCGGGCGGGCCGGCGTGTTCGGGCGGGCCCTCCCCGTTGCCGGGGTTGTTCGCCGTGACGATAGCGGAGATGATCTGTCCGAACGGTTCGTCGCTGTCGTCCCCGTCGTCGTTCAGACCACCGAGGACATCGACGAGCCACTGCCCGAACGGCTGGTCGCTTCGTAGGTCGGGCCGTCGTCGCTCGCGCCGGGCGTGAACGTCACGTTCTCGCCGACGACGGTCGCGTTGTCGGCCGATGCCGTCGCGGTGTAGACGTACGTGGTGCCGTTGTCGAGTCCGGTGACCTCGGCACTGAAGGCCCCGACGGAACTGCGCTCGCCGGCGTCGACGCTGCTCGCGTTGGCGGCGTCACCCTCGGGGTAGTACTCGAAGCCGACCGACGCATCTGCCGAGCCGTTCAGACCAGTCAGATCGCCGTTCAGCGTCGCCGAACTGTTCGTCACGTCCGAAGCGTCGCCAGTCGTGACGCCGAACTCGCCGGTCCCGGTGGTGAACGTCAGTTCCGCGCCGCGGTCGTCGGCGGTGTAGTTCACGTCGCTCGCGCCGGTTTCGGCGTGGGCGCGGACGACGTATGTCTCGCCGGCGGTCAGGTTCTCGACCGCCGCGGTGTAGGTACCGGTGCCGTTGGCGTCCAGTTCGACTTTCTCCTTACTCGAGCGGTCGCCTTCGACCCAGTACTGGAAGCTCACCGACGCGTCGGTGGCCGCGTCGTCCAGTTCGGTGAGGTTGGCGACCAGCGTCGCCGCGGTGTCGGTGACGTTCGTCGGCGGTTCGGTCGCCACGTCGAGCGCTATCTCGCGGTCGGCGGTGGTGAACTCGACGACACTCCCCTCGACGGCCGTCCCGTTCGCCTCGGCGGTCGCCCGGTAGGCGTAGGTCGTCCCGTTGTCCAGTCCCGTCGCGTGGGCGCTGAACTCGCCGGTCGCGGTCAGTTCGCCCGCGTCGACGGTCGTGTTGTTCGCCGGGTCACCGGCCTCCCAGTAGGTGACCGCCACGTCAGCGCTCGTCACGGTGTCGGTTACGTGTGTGAGGTTCCCCTGCAGGGTCGCGTCCGACGCCGTCACGTCGGTCGCGTCCGCTGTCTGGACGGTGATGGCATCCCCGTCCGCGGCGGCAACCGGTGTCGCGACCGCAAGCCCCGCGGTCACCATCAGCGCCGCCATCGCCAGTGCCAGTAGTCTGTCGGCTGTCATCGACTGTTCGTACGATGAATCACTCCATAAACCCCCTCCGGCGTCACTCCGTTCATCCGTTTCAACGATAGCGTCTTACCACCGCAGAGATTGGTAGAACGTTCAAAACCATATTTCAGGCCGTATTCAGCCAGTCGGCTCGACGGACCGTCCGATCCGGCACGTTTTTCCCCGTCGACACTAGCTGACCAAGTAGTCAGATGCAGCTCGTGCCGACAACGTCGGAGGTGTGTGTCCGTGCCGGACAGTGACGACGCCAGAGGACACAACCTCACCGAAGGGCCGCTGTTGAAGCCGCTGATACTGCTGTCGCTCCCCATCGTGGCCTCGCAGTTGATGCAGGTGATGTACAATCTCGCAGACACGTTCTGGGTCGGACGGCTGGGACAGAGCGCGGTGACGGCGCTGTCGCTGTCGCTGCCGTTCGTCTTCCTGATGATCAGCCTCGGCGGCGGGCTGACGGTGGCGGGGACGGTGCTGGTCTCTCAGAACACCGGCGCGGGCAACACCGAACAGGTCCGTCACGTCGCCGGCCAGACCATCGCCTTCGTCTCGCTGGTGTCGGTCGGACTGGCCGCCATCGGGTTCGTCCTCTCGCCGTACCTCCTGCCGCTGATCGGTGGCTCGGCGGACCCCGAAGCCATCTCGCTGGCCGTCGAGTACACCCGCGTCATCTTCGTCGGCGTCGTCTTCATGTTCGGCTTCTTCGTCTTTCAGGCGCTGTTGCGCGGCTACGGCGACACGATGACGCCGATGTACCTCATGGGGGCAAGCGTCGTGTTGAACATCCTGCTCGACCCGTTTTTGATCCTCGGCTTTCAGGACAACCTCCTCTTTCCCCTCGCCGATTCGCTCCCCGTCGGCGTCGACTTCACCGCGATGCAGGCGCAGTTGTACGCCGCGACCGGGTTCGAGGGATTCGGCGTCGTCGGGGCCGCGGTGGCGACGGTCTTCTCCCGCGGCGTCGCGGCGATAATCGGTCTCGGCCTCCTGTTCTCGGGCCGACTGGGCATCACCATCTCGCTGTCGGACCTGTGGCTCGACCCGGAGACGGTCCGGAAGATCGTCGAGATCGGAACGCCGACCGCGGCCGAACAGGGCGCGAACTCGCTTGCGTACACCGTGATGACCTCGCTCGCGGCGCTGGTCTCGGGACCGGCGGTCGCCGCCTACGGCGTCGGCAACCGCATCAACACCCTCGTCTTCCTGCCCGCTGTGGGCCTCGCCCGCGGGACCGAGACGGCCGTCGGACAGAACCTCGGAGCCGAGGAGACCGAACGCGCCAAGCGAGCCGTGATGCTCTCGACCGGCATCGTCGTCGCCGTCTTCGGCCTCGTCAGCGTCCTCGTGTTCGTGTTCGCCCGACCGCTGGTCGCAGTGTTCGTCCCCGGCGAACCGGTCGTCATCGAACTCGGCACTGGCTACTTCCAGATCATCGGCCCGACGTACGTGTTCATGGGGCTGTTTCAGGTCGTCAACGCCGGCTTCCGCGGGGCCGGGAGCACCCGGACCGCGATGGTGTTCTCGATGGTCTCCCAGTGGGGCGTCCGCATCCCGCCAACGTACCTCCTGATCACGGCCTTCGGGTTCGCCGCCTCCGGCGTCTGGTGGGGGATCGCCTTCTCCCACATCGCCGCGGCGCTGGTCGTCGGCGTCTGGTATTTCTACGGATCGTGGACGGACAACGTCATCGGCGAGGACGACGACGATGCGCCGACCGACGCGGCCGAGAGCGACGACGCGCCGGTAGCCACCGAGGGGTCCGACCCTTCGACCGACGACTGAGAGTATCTCGGTTGTTTCGGTATCGACCGCCCACCGGGAGGTGCACGCTGCTCGCCTCCCGGGCCCTGCGTCGTGTCACTCCGCAGGACGAACTCGGGCGGTCGAACCGGTACACAGCTACGATACACACTACGAGCGCCCCGGTGGCCCGCCGAGCGGGGCCGTGTGGTAGTGTTTAGTTTGGAGTATTGAGCCAGCGAACGAAACTCTGGAGCCAGTTTTCAGCTATCTTCGGTTCGACGTGACTGAAACAGTTTGAAAACAAATTATTCTATTATTTTATTTTTCTAAATGTATGTTCGATAGCATTCCGATTTCTATAACGTTCTGTCTGAAATCGGAGCCCGGCTCGTTGCAGTGCAGCGTGGAGGTGTTTCCCACCATCGACGAGAAATACGGCGGTTTCGACATCGTGTTTTTGCCGCAGTTCTGTGAGAAATATTTCAGTGAGGGCGGTTGTCGTGGTCGAAAACAGCCGTAAGTGGAGGACTTCGTTTGTATTTGGATCTGCGGCGGCGTACAGCCAAAGTTGCTGGTCGTTGATCCGAATCACGGTTTCGTCGACCGCAACCTGATTCGGTGATTTGTCGCTGACTGGCTGTAGGTCGGCTTTCTGAACCCAATCGTGGACTGCTTTTCGAGACCGTTAGACACCCAAATTATAAAGAACAGAGGTTGTATTCGAGAGTGATAGTCCAGCCATATGCATCTGAATACCGAGCTTCATAGCCCGCTCGGGTGTCCGCTCACACTCTACAAAATCTAAAACAATCCACTCGTTAATACCGTTGAAGCGGCAGATTTCTGGCTTAGGCACCAAGAAATTCTCCCACCTCACTTTTCACGCTTAACTAAACACTGCCGTGACCATCGACATCTGTCGGGACGATCGCCGGGTTGATGGTAACAATACGCCAGTCGATGGAACCACAGCTTCGGGCTTATCAAGATTCGAATTTAAACAGGTACGTAACAAATCGTTTGATGTTCGTATCACTGTCACTGACGTAGCAATCAATATCGTCTCCAGATCTCAAATCGTGTCTGAATGAGTTTCACGTGGGGTTAATTTAGATAGTGATATCAAAAGGAGTAAATGACTATCCGTTACAGAATATATATGGACTGGTCAAGTATCGCGGTTCCTGGGTTATTTCTCATCGCATGTCTCCTAGCGGTGTATCAGTCGTGGATTGACCAATGGGATATCACGCAGAAAATAACTGTTGTGACATTTCTTATCGGGATTGCTGTCGGTCTATTTCTTGACGATATTACCCGAAGGGGTTCGATGGCTCATATTTGGGCAGAGGAACTCGGTGTCCTGGTGATACTTGGTGGTATTTTGCTATCGTGGCTGGTGAGGTCACCCAGAACCTCCGGAGTCGTGAGTGGCCGGGAAGAAAATTAGCCTGAGACAACTCCTTAAAAAAAACGGGGCATCGCAAAGCCGTTCTTGTAGCGGTTATTATCCGTGACTTGAAACACCCTTGCCGGATTAATTGGGACATCCCGTTCAGCAAATGAAGATATCTTCAAATGCCTCTATCTCCCGATTCGGTGCCGTTATAGGGCTTAAATATACTGTTTGTATTTTTATTCCCATATCGCAATCAGACAGACTCCTCCTTCGAAGGATGGTTGAAATTTGAGGAGCATCCATATTCCTAAGGGATACAAGACAGATACAATAGTGGCTCTTACCTGCACGTTATGAAGGATTAGCAAAAGCGACGATTTAGATTGCCAGCGTCTCAGTTGGGACCATCCGGTCGCCTGTCTGAGGATATTATGCTAAATTGACTAACTTATTTCATATATCTACTTATAACACTCAAATATAAATAGACTAAATTTAAGCGGGATAAGGATATATTTGATTAGCGGGTGAAAATATATGGACTCAGAACCCGATAAGCACGAAAAGAAGCATCAAGAAAAACTAAGCGACGCGGTCGACTCTGGCGGTGGGTGTGCCGAGGCATGGGAAGGGGCTCAAAATCTCCGATTGAACGGCCGTCGGTCGTTTATGGCTGGCGCCGTTACGAGTCTGTTTGCTGGCGTCTCGATAGGTAACGCCGCTGCAGCAAAGGACGTTCCAATGGATCCGGACAAGGAAATAACAGAGTTAACAAAATCCGAAAAACAGGACTTATTCTCGGATGCCAAATCTGATAGCCGAATCCGAGCAATCCGGAAGAAAATTATGTCAGAGGGTCTCAAACCCGACAAAAAATCAATGGTCGGTTACAGGACGACCTTTGAGGATAAGGAGTGGAAGTTCATCCGAATTCCTTTCACTCAAAAAGGAAGAAATTCGCTCAATCTGGACGACGATGGTGACACTCGGAAGAAAGGAGCAATCATCTGGAATACGGCCGACGAAATCGACCCCCATGGATACGTCACCACCACCGAAGTCGACTACAATGCCGACACCGACGAAGTTGACTCTGAACTCCGCAAGGCCGGCGTTGAAATCCAATCTGTGGAGACCGATCCTGTCGTGGTAGAACACAGACAATTCAGTGCGTCCAACGCCAAAACTGTGAAGGAAGAATCGAACTCCGTGGCATTTCCGGTAGCCAGAGGAAGACAGGTGTCGACACAGGGCTGTGCGTGTAATTCAGCACTTGCGAACCCACTTACTGCCTGTGCTCCGTGCGGTATCCCGGACACTGGCTGTATCAGTGATCTTGCGAGCACCTATGCGCTTGAAGTAGTTGCGTGTGGAGCGTGTGTCGCCTCTGCAGGGTGGTTGACATTTTCGTGTGCCAGTTGCCTCGCAACGTTGCTGGAGGAAGACGATCTCGGATTCTTCTGTTGTCCCTGTGATGCCTGTGACGGCTGGCTGATCTGCTGATCAGGTGTTTACCGGTCTTGAAAGCTGGCAAAAATCTAATTCCGAGCCGATATATTTTTGCGCACCCGAGTTAGTTGGTGATATTTAGTTTGAATCATTGTGCCAGTGAACGAAACTCTGGAGCCAATTTTCAGCTGTCTTCGGTTCGACGTGACTGAAGCAGTTTGAAAACAAAGAAGTTCGGCGTTCTACTTCTCTGAATATACGTTCGATAGCGTTCCGGTTTCCGTGACGTTCTGTCTGAAATCGGAGTCCAGCTCGTTGCAGTGCAGCGTGAAGGTGTTTTCACTATCGACGAGAGATACGGCGGTTTCGACATCGTGTTTTGCCGCAGTTCTGTGAGAGATATTTCAGGGAGGGCGGTTGTCGTGGTCGAAAACAGCCGTAAGTGCAGGATTTCATTCGTCTTTGGATTCGCGGCGGCGTACAGCCAGAATTGCTGACCATTGATTCGAATCACGGTTTCGTCAACTACAACCTGATTCGGTGATTTATCGCTGACTGGCTGTAGGTCGGCTTTCTGAACCCAATCATGGACTGCTTTTCGAGAGCGTTAAACACCCAAATTATCAATAATATAACGGTTTTGAAAGTGATGGTTAGGCCATATGCATCTGAATACCGAGCTTCATCGCCCGCTCGGGTGTCCGCTTGCGCTCCACAAAATCCAAATCAATCCACACGCTACTACCGCTGAGGCGTGTGATTTCGGCCATAGACAGTAGAAATCACATTCGCCTCACTTTTCACTCTTAACCAGACACTGCCGGCCGTGTCTGACGAATCATTAAGTGTGCGGAGCGAGGATTACCGGTAAGTATGGGCAACAAAACAAGACGATCTCCTTCCGCGTCAGCCAAGAGAAGTTCGAGACGCTGCGGGAGATCGCCGAGGAACGGGACATCTCGCTGTCGGCGGTGTTCCGTGACTACGTCGACCTGCTGGTCGCCCACGACGGGCAGGTCGAGGTCGTTCCCGAACACGAACTCAACCAAGCAGAGGAAGACGAGAAGAGTTTCCCGCCGAAGGTCGAGGTGCCCAAGAGCTTCGTCCGCGAGCACGAACGCCTCGAACTGGAGGCCGACCACCTCCGCGAGCAACTGGAGGAGTACAAGCGCTACGCGACGAAACTCCGCCAGCAGGTCAGCGAGTCCAGCGACGAGGAAGTCATCCAACTGGAGGACCTAGACGGCGACGACGACGAGGAAAAGCCCTACCGCATCGGCGACTTCGAGGACCTCTAGAGCAACTGCTGGCGTTTCTCTCTCGCTCTGTGTGCCGTCTCCGTCCGCCCGTCGACGTCCGCCAGCGTCTCGACCGCCTCCAGCGTCCGTATCGAGTCGTCCAGAAACGACCGGACGTCGCCGGTGTAGGCGTACAGCATGTAGTCTTCGCCCATCACGTCGACGATGGACTGGGGACCCAGTCCCTGCGCCCGGAGGTCCAGTAAGTACCGGAGGAACTTCCGCTCGGGACAGCCACAGTGGGGGCTGGCCTGACAGTCACAGTCCAGAAAGTCCTCGGCGAAGTCAAGCACCCGGTCGCGGGTCGCGTCGTCGAGTTTCGCCAGCCCCTCGCCCTGGAACAGGAGGTCCAGCGTCGCCCCGGCGAAGGCGCTTTTCGGGATGGACGTCTCTATCTGGGAGACGATCTGGCGGTGGTTTTTGATGTATATCTTGTCGGTGATCGCCACGCGTATCCGTCGTTTGGCGGCCGAGAGTCAAAAGCGGCCCGCTCTAGCCGTTCTGGACCGCCGCGAGCGAGTCGAACGCCGACCAGCACTCACACTCTAAGTCCTCGATGTCGGACACCTCGTCGGGCAAATCCGAGATGGGCATCCACCCGCCCTCCTGCTTCTCGCAGTCGTCGGTGTGGACCGTGAAGTCGTCGTCGGACATCAGCGGCATACTCGACGTTTCGAATCGATCGGCAAGTGCCTGTCGGGTCGGTCAGCCGTCCTCGTGGACCCGGACGCCGCCGAAGGCGAAGCGAGCGCCGCCGCCCTCGGCGTCGGTGATATCGACGCTCCAGCCGTGGGCCGTGGCGAGGCGGTCGACGATAGCCAGCCCCAGTCCGGTGCTGTCCGGGCCGTTTGTGTAGCCGGCCTCGAAGACGGCCTCCCGGTCGGCGTCGTCGATGCCGCGGCCGTCGTCGGCGACGAAGAAGCCGTTCTCGGTGTCGCCGACGGTCAGCGCGAGCGGCGTGTCGCCGTCGGGCCGGCCGTGTTCGAGGCTGTTCCGGAAGAGGTTCTCGAGGATTCGCTGGAGGTAGCTGGGGTCGGCGAGCACGCGCCGGTCGGTCGAGACGGTCAGCGTCGCGTCGCCGGTGTCGACCTGCTCCCACGCCCAGCGGGCGACCTGTTCGAGGGCGACCGGACTCGGGTCGGCGCTGGATTTCCCCTCCCGAGCTAGCAACAGCAGGTCGTCGATCAGTTCGACCATTCGCTCGTGAGACCGCTGGATAGCGGCGACGTTCTCGGCGTCGTCCTCGTCCGTCTCGATCAAGTCGAGCCTGTTGATGGCGACGTCCAGCGGGTTCCGGAGGTCGTGGCTGACGATGGACGCGAACTGTTCGAGGCGCTCGTTCTGGGCCTGCAAGTCCCGGTGGGTCTGGGTACGGTCGAGTTCGTAGCTCACCCACTTCCCGAGAAGGTCGACCAGCGTCGTCTCCCACGCCGAGAACGGCTCGTTGCGTGGTTCGTCGTCGTAGAAACAGAAGGTGCCGTAGATGTCGCCCTCGACGACCACCGGCGCGCCGATGTAACAGGAGATGCCCATCTCGGTGTAGCCCGCCCGCTCGGCCAACTCCGGGGCCTCGCGCTCGATGTCGGCGAGGACGACCGTCCGCTCGGTCGCGACGGTCCGCTCGCAGTTGGTCGCCGACAGCGGGACGGCGTCTCCCGCCGAGAGGGTGTCCGGCGGGGCCTCCACCACCTCGAAGACGTACTCCTCGCCTTCGATGCGCGAGAGCGTCCCGTAGGAGACGCCGAGGGCGTCACAGCCGATTTCGAGGAGGCGCTGGACCTGCGTCTCGAAGGACTGGTCGCTGTCGGCGATAGCGGTGTAGATGTCCCGGAGAACTCGCTCGCGTTGCTCCAGTCGTTCGCGCTGTCGCTGGCGGTCGGTCACGTCGCGACGTACACCGACAGCCCCGTCGCGGACGGGTAGACCGTGACGTCGAACCACGCGTCGAGTGGCTCGTAGTACTCGGTGAGCGTCCGTGACTCCTGGTTGTCCATCGCCGCGGTGTAGGCCTCGTAGAAGACGGTGTCGACGGCGTCGGGAATCGCGCTCCAAAAGTGTCTGCCCTCCAACTCGCTCCGGGTCGCGTCGGGGTCGCCCGCGGCGGAGCCGAGTATCCGTGCCGCCGCCCGGTTGACGTACGTGAGGTGCCACGATTCGTCGAGGGCGAAGAAGGCGTCGGTCATCCGGTCGACGATGTCAGCCCAGTCGCGGTCGCTCACCGCGGTCGTGATGCGGTCGGCGACGGTATCGTCGCTCCCGGTGTCGAGCAGGTAGTAGTCCGTCGCCACGAACAGTCGTTCGCCCAACGATTCGATAGCCGCCGGCGAGAGACGGACGATCACCGGCACGTCGGGTCGCTCGCGTTCGACCGCGTCGAGCAGGGCCGCCGCGTCGACGGCCGGCGGGTCGTGGGCGACGACGACCCCGTCCGCAGTCAGGTCCTCGGTCGCGTCGTCGGTGGTCGTCGCGGTGACGACGTCGACCGGGTCGCCCGCGTCGCGGACGGCGGCGACCGCCGCCGCCCGCCGGTCCGCTGCGGGGTCGACGTACAACACTGTCGGCGCGTATCGCCCCCGCTCTCCCGGAGTATCGCGTGACGGCGGCGAATCGGCCATACCGGACGGAGGCGCCGTGTCAGAAAAAGCGTTGGGGAGACGGGGATCTATGCCATCCGGGCCCGCCGTGAGCAAGTATATCACAGTCCAGTCCCAAACGGAGGTGATGCCGACGCCGACGCCAGCACAGGGGCTCCCCGCGCCCGAGGCGCTATCGGACACCTTCTACGTCTACGACGTCGATATCGGCGACGAGGAGGTGCGCTACTACGGCGAACCGCTCACGCCGCGCGAGCGCGTGGTCGAACGGCTCGCACCGCAGTTCCGCGAGCGCGGCTACCGCGTCACCCTCCAGTACGACACCGGCGAGTACGTCCTGATCGCCCGCGAGCGGTCGCTCGGTGTCGACGGCGTACCGTGGGCGAACGTCCTGATGCTCGCGGCGACTGTGCTCACGACGCTGGCTGCTGGGGCGCTGTGGTACGGCCTCCCCGTCTTCGAGGACCCGCTGGTCGCGCTCCGCGCGTGGCCCTTCACCCTCGGCGTCCTCGGTATCCTCGGCACCCACGAACTCGGCCACTACGCCCTCAGCCGCCACCACGAAGTCGAGGCCTCCCTGCCGTACTTCATCCCCATCCCCAACCCGATCGGGACGCTCGGGGCCGTCATCCGGATGCGCGACCACCTCCCGAGTCGGACGGCGCTGTTCGACATCGGCGTCGCCGGACCGCTGGCGGGACTGGTGACGACCATCGTCGTCGCCGCTATCGGCGTCCTCCTCCCGCCGGTGGACCTCCCCGCGGGTGCGCTCGTCCGGGACTACCAGATCGGATTTCCGCTGTTGATTCAGGGCATCGCGGCGCTGTTGGGCGAACCGCTGTACTACGCCCAACCGGGCCGCATCGTCAACCCCCTCGTCGTCGCGGCGTGGGTCGGCGCGTTCGTCACCTTCCTGAACCTCATCCCCGTCGGCCAACTGGACGGGGCCCACGTCACGCGGGCGCTGATCGGCGACTGGCTGGACCGCCTCCAGTTGGTCGTCCCGTTCGCCCTGTGGGGCATCGCGGGCTTCCATATCCTGTTCGGAGACAGCCGTGCCGCGTTCCTGTGGGGTGTCTGGGGGCTGTTCGCGCTCGTGTTCTCCCGCGTCGGCGGCGCCGACCCCATCGACGACACGCCGGTCGGGCGCAGGCGACAGGCCGTCGCCGTCGTGGCACTCGTCCTCGGCCTGTTGTGTTTCAGCCCCGCGCCCATCGTCTTCACGGGGTGATCCCTACCGCGAGTGGTCGAGAAAGCCACCGACGACCGCCGACTCCGCCCGCCGGAGGAGTTCCCCGGCCGTGCTGTGGGCACAGTCGAGTCGGTCCGCGACATCCGCGACGCTCCCGGTTCGGGGGCGGTCGTAGTATCCCGCGTCCGCGGCCGCCTCCAGGGCCGCCCGCTGGCGGTCGGTCAGCGTCGCCGCGTGCCCGTACCGGTCGAAGGTATCGACCGCCGTGATACTCACCGACACCGACTCGTAGAACCGGCTGAGTGCCGTCCGCTCGCCGACCACCTCGAACGTGAGCGTCCCGTCCTCGCGGAACACCATCGGCGGGAGGAAGGCGACTTCGGTCGCGGCGATGCGCTCGAAGACGTCGCCGTCGAACTCGGGACGCTCCCGGTCGACGAACGCGTACGTGCCGCCGTCGCCCGCGACCAGTCGATGCGACGCGACCGCCGAACGGTCCTCGTGTATCCCCGCGACGACCGCCCGGTCGGCGTCGAACCACGCCAGCGTCGTCGCCGTCGCCGTCGGCCCCCACACGAGGACCGACGCCCGCGAGACGCCGTCGGTGGTCATCACCGCGCGGTGGGTCGGGGTCGCCGCTTCCCGGTCGTACGTCGCGACCATCCTGACTCGCTTCACGTGCCGGTCTACGGAACCAGTATTTAAATAAGCGGACGTATCCGGGAACACTGACTCGGCCGTCGCGCCCCGACAGCTGCGTATGGCGAGGGCCGCGACGGAGACGACGCGCGAGGCGGGAACGGAGACGGTGACGCGCCCGGACGGACGGACTGTCTGGTACGCCACGTACGGGCCGGTCGACGGACGGCCGGTGCTGTGCTGTCACGGGACGCCCGGCGCTCGGGTGTTCGGGGAACTGCTCGTCGAGGACGCGCGAGCGGCCGGCGTCAGACTGCTCGTCCCGGACCGGCCGGGCTACGGTCGGTCCGACCACGACCCGGACCGAACTCCGACGAGCACCGCCCGTGACCTCCGGGCAGTGCTCGACCACGCCGGCGTCGAGACGGCCGACGTCGTCGCGTTCTCCGGCGGCGCCTGCTACGCGCTGGCGCTCGCCGAGGCCGACGCCGACAGCGTCGCGTCGCTCACCCTCGTCAGCGGCGCCGTACCGCCGTCGCTGTCGGCCGGTCGACCGCGGCAACTTCGACTGCTGTCCGCGATGGCCGAGCGGACGCCGCGACTGCTGGGGGCGGTCCTGCGGGGACAACGGTGGCTGGCCGGTCGGCGGCCGTCGGTCGTCGCGGCACAGTACACGAACG
>NZ_WPCA01000090.1 GCF_009741825.1 Halapricum sp. CBA1109 | reverse complement strand
GCCGCCGCGGCGAGGACGTCCCCGTCCGCCCGCGCGACGGCCTTCCCGGTGGCGGACATGACGAACTTCCCCGCGTAGGCGAACCGCTCGTGGTCGAGTCTGAGCGTCGGCCCGTCGTCGGCCCACCCGAGGAGAGCGTACTCCATAGCCGACGTACGGACGGGGACGGCTTGTGTCCGGCGACGTTGTTTTGGGGCTCGCCGCCGGCGTGGGAGTATGTTCGCTGACGACATCCGGAGTTTCGACCGGTGGGCCCGCTACTACGACCTCGCGATGCCCGGGGCGTCGACGGCGTCGCTCTCGGCCGGACTGGACGCCGCCGAGCGCCCGGTCGAGCGACTGGTCGACCTCGCGGGCGGGACCGGCCGGGCCGCCGTCGCCCTCGACGTGCCCGACCGCATCGTCCTCGACGCGGCCGGGGGGATGCTCGCCCGCGCCCGCGACCGCGGACTGGCCTGTGTGCAGGGCGACGCCCGCCGCCTCCCGCTCGGAACCGACAGCGTCGACGCGGTGACGATAGTCGATGCCCTCCACCACGTCCCCGACTGGGAGGCGGTGTTCGCGGAGGTCGCTCGCGTCCTCGCGCCCGGCGGGGTGTTCGTCGTCGCGGAGTTCGACCCCGCGACGCTGCCGGGGCGCGTGCTGGTTGCCGGGGAGCGGGCAATCGGCTTCGACTCGCAGTTCGCGACGCCGGCGTCGCTGGTCGCCTCGCTGTCGGCGGCCGGGTTCGAGGCGACGGTCGTCGAGGGCGGGTTCGGCTACACCGTCGCGGGCGTCGTTCCGAAGCAGGGGACTGAATAGCCACTGGGACGGACCGACGGGTATGGCCCAGCTAGCAACGATGGTCCGGCGGCGGGTCGACTTCGGGTCGACGGTGGCGGTGGTCGCGGTCGGTGATCTCTTGGCGATAGCCCTGTGGGTCGCCGTCGGCGAGGTCAACCACGGCTTCCCGCCGTGGGAGTACCCCCTCCGGATGGTCACGACGATGATCCCGTTTCTGATCGGGTGGGCGGCCGCGGCGTTCGTCGGCGGCCTCTACACCGAGGACGCGTGGCAGTTCCCGATCAGGGCCGTCTCCTGGACCGCGCCGGCCTGGATCGTCGCGGTACTGATCGCACAGGCGTTGCGGGCGACGCCGATATTCCCCGGGAACGCGGCGCTGACATTCGCGCTCGTCTCCGTCGGTGTCGGACTGGCGGTGCTGTTACCGTGGCGGGCGCTCGTCGCCTACTGGACCACGGCGGAATAGGGATCGCTGAGGGGGAGTGACTGCTGACGGTGTCGAAGCGACACCGCCGGTGACACACACTGTCCGCAGCCCTGCCGGGGGGTGGCAGGGGGAGTCGGTGGAGGCCGACTACCGGTACTCTTCGACGTCCAGCGCCACGGTCGACTGTAGCCACGCTTGGTGGTTCTCGCGGTCGTAGATTACGAACTCCTCGTCGCCGATTGTGAGTTCGGCGTATCGTTCGGCCTGGTCGTCGGCAGATGCCTGCTCGCTCGTATCGTCCGTGGCATTCGTGCTCATTGTTCGGGGACGGGGTGACCCGTCTTTTCCTCCAATTGCTACTGATTGTTCACGGGTGATAAGGGCTACCCCCCGATTATCACGTCTGAAATGGGATGGTTCATCCAGTATCGTCCGCGAATACGCGATGACGGGTCGGGTCGCGCTCCACACCGCCGGAACGACGAAACTGCCCGACGGTTATCGGCTACCTCACTCAGTTACCGGGACGTAACGTCGCTATCAACGTCGATAACACCCGTGTCTCCCCGACCCACACCAATAAGACGCCGACCGCCCAACCGACTCGTATGAGTGATTCGACGGTTCGATTCCTCCACAGCGACGACGTGGCCGGACTGGCGACGGTCGAGGAGTACGTCGCGGCGGTCCGGGACGGCTACCGACAGCGTGGCGAGGGCGCGCCGGCGAAACCGCGGACGTCGCTGTTCGGCGGCGACCCGCCAGGGATGCTCACGGGCTACAAGGCCATCCTGCCCGATGCGGGCGTTATGGGCGGGTACACCTACGCCGCCGGGTTCGGCGGCGGGGACGCCCACTTCGTGCTCTCGCTGTTCGACGCCGACAGCGGTGCGCCGCTGGCGCTGTTCGACGGCGCGAGCCTCAACCCCTACAAAACGGGCGCGACCGGGGCTGTCGGTGTCGATGCGCTCGCCCGGACCGACGCCGAGACGGTTGGCCTGTTCGGTAGCGGTCCGCAGGCCCGCGGCCAGTTGCGCGCGGTCGCGACGGTCCGTGACCTCTCGCGGGTGAACGTCTACTCGCCGACGGCAGACCACCGCGAGCGCTTCGCGGCCGCGACGAACGCCGAACTCGACGCCACCGTCGGGGCCGTCGCGTCGCCGACAGCGGCCGTCGAAGGGGCCGATATCGTGATCACCGCCACCGACGCGGCCGACCCGGTGTTCGACGGCGACCGACTCGAACCCGGCACCCACGTCACCGCGATGGGCCAGTACCACCCCGAGAAGCGGGAGGTAGACGCCACGACGGTCGAGCGAGCCACCTACGTCCCGGACCTGCGGGCGCGAATCCAGCAGGACGCCGGCGCGTTCATCGCCGCCCGCGAGGCCGGTGCGGTCGACGACGACCACGTCCACGCCGAACTGGGCGAGGTGGTCGCCGGCGAGGCGCCGGGACGGACCGACTCCGAGGAGATAACGCTGTTCGACAGCGGCGGGACGGCAATAGAGACGGTCGCCGCGGCGGGGATGCTGTACGACCGCGCCGTCGAGGACGACCTCGGCGAGGAGATACGGTTCTCGCCCGCCAGCGACGCGATGTAGCTACTCCTGAAACAGTCGGTAAGCACCCATCCCCGCGGCGACGGGTTCGACGCCGTCGTCGGGGGTGGTCGACTCGACCATCATCTGGGAGACGCCGATTGAGTTGCCGGCCCGGACGACTTCGGCGTATGCGGTCAGGTCGCCCTGTGCCCGCTGGAGGTAGTTGATGTTGAGGTTGACCGTGACGACGCCGCCTTCCAGCGGGTCTTTCAGCGAGGGACGCAGACAGAGACCGCCGGCGGTGTCGGCCAGCGTCGCCGCGATGCCGCCGTGGATGGTCGGCGGTTCGGTGGTGTTGGTGAGTTTCTCGTCGTAGGGAATCGAGAGCGTCATCGAGTCGGCGGTTATCTCGTCGACGCTGACGTCCAGCCACGAGAGGTAGCCGTGTTCCTGCTCGATGTAGTACTGCACCATCTCCTTGGCTTCCGGCGGAAGGTCCTCCGGCATAGCTCTCCCTCGCAGTTGGAGCGATTTGTAGCTGTCTCTCTGTGTCAGTCGGTCCGGTCTATCCTCACTCTCACGGCCGCGCCCACGTCCAGATTCACGCCCTCGCCGACGAGTTTGACGCCGAACCGCTCGCGCGCACAGCACAGCGCGATACCGGTCACCGGGTCGCCGTTCGCCCGGACCGTCAGGTCGTGCCAGCGGACCCGCCCGTCCGTTACGGCCCCGACTTCGGTGCCGGCCACCACCGCCCGGTCGCCACCGCCGAGAAGGCCGCCGTGTTCGTAGTGTGGGAGACCACCGTCCAGCACGCCGCCGTCGCTCCCCAGACCGACGAAATACTCCCCGGGATCCGGGTGGGCCGGCGCGTCCAACCGGGCCCACGTCTCGCCGGCCGCGACGACGGTGCCGGTGCCGTCCCACGACAGCGGCCGGAGGTCGGCGTCGATGGTTATCGGGAGCGACCCCGCGGCGCGGTCGGTGTCGGCGCCGTGGGGCCGAAAGCCCACGTGGAGGTGGTCGGGGACCCACGGCGCGAAAAAGCCGGCCCGGACCGTCTCTCCCAGCGAGTCCCCCGCCACCACCGTGTCGCCGACGGCCACGCTCGGCTCGACGTGCAGAATCCGGGCGAGGCGCTCGCCGGTGTCGAGTACGATCAGCCAGTCCCGGTCGGCGGCGTAGGGCCGCGGCGGTGCCCGTACCTCCCGGATCCCGACGACTTCGCCGCCGACCGGCGCGGGGGCCGTCCCCGGGTCGGGGTAGAGGTCGACGGCGCGCCCCGCGTCGTGGGCGGCGTACGGCGAATCGTACAGCGTGAACCGCCGGTAGCGAGCGAGCACGTCCGTCCCGACGGTCACTGCCATACCGCCGATTGGGGCCGGGCGGACTTGGTGTTTATCGGGTGGGAGTCCCTACCACGGGTATGTTCGTCCGTCGCGGCCCGGCGTCGACCGTCGCGGACGACCGGACGGTCACCGAGACGATGCTCGACCGCGTCGCGGCCGCCGGCGAGGCTGGCCTGCGGGTGTGGTACCCCCCGAAACAGGTGGCCTTCGGCCGCCGGGACGAACGCGCCGAGGGGTACGAGGCGGCCCGGGCAGCCGCCCGCGAGCGCGGGTTTCCGACCGTGACACGGGACGTGGGCGGCCGAGCGGTGGTGTTCACCGGGTCGACGCTGGCGTTCGTCCACGCCGTCCCGGCCGAGGGGCGACGCGGCGACATCCGGGACAGGTACGCAGACGCGCTCGACCGACTCCGGGCGGCGCTGTCGGCCTGCGGTGTCGAGACAACCGCGGACGAACCCGACGACGCGTTCTGTCCGGGGAGCCACTCGCTGTCGGCCGGCGGGAAGGTGGCGGGTCTCGCCCAGCGCGTTACACAGGCGGTAGCGGTCGTCGCGGGCGCGGTGGTCGTCGCCGACCGCGAAGCGTTCGTCACCACTACGGCGGCGGTGTACGAGGCTCTCGGCGTCGCGTTCGACCCCGAGTCGACGACGAGTCTGGTCGCGGCCGGGTGCCCGGCGGGGCCGGACCGAGTGGCGGACGCGGTGGTCGCGGCCTTCCTCGTGTAGGACGAGGCGTCGCTCTCGGCAGTGTCTGTGGCGGCGTCCCGGTCGAAACTACGCCGTTCGCCGGACGGACCGACCGTTTTATGCTGTGGCGCTCGTCCCATTCATCTATATGATCCTCACGCTCACGCCGAATCCGGCGGTCGACGAGACCATCGAGATGGACGAACCGCTCGCGGCGGACGCCGTCCAGTCGACGCGGGACATGCAGTTTACCCCCGGCGGCGATGGCATCAACGTCTCGGAGTTCGTCCACGCGCTCGGCGGCGAGACGGTGGCGACGGGCGTCACCGGCGGGTTCACGGGCTACTTCATCGAGCAGGACCTCTCGGGGCTTGACGTACCGACGGACTTCTGCTCGGTCGACTCCGCGCCGACGCGCATCAACACGACCATCCTCACGCCGCCGCCCGAAGGGCCACAGACGACCCGCGTCGCGACGACGAGACCGTCGAACGCCAGCAGTTCCAACTCCAGCAGCCCGGACCGGAGGTCGACGAGGAGTGTGTCGACCGCCTCGTCGAGACGGTCCGGGAGCACGACCCCGACATCCTCAACATCGGTGGGAGCCTCCCGCGGGGGATGGGGCCGGCCGACATCGACCGACTGGCGGCCGCCGGCGACTGGGACACGGCGCTGAACGTCCACGGCGAGGTCCTCGGCGACCTCGAGGAGGCCTACGAGTGCTGCCGGCTGAACCGCGCCGGCATCGAGGCGGCCACGGGCGTCACCATCGACTCCATCGACGACTGCAAGGACGCCGCCCTCGCGCTACAGGCCGAGGGGTTCGAGCGCGTCGTCGCCTCGATGGCCGACGACGGCGCGGTGCTGGTCACGCCCGATCAGGCGCTGTACGCCCCGTCGCTGAACGTCGACGTCGCCGACACGGTCGCCGCCGGCGACGCCCTGCTGGCGGGTATCCTCTGGGGGTACGAGCAGGGCTGGGACGACCGACAGGCGCTGAAAGCCGGCGTCGCCACCGCGGGCGCCGTCGTCGGCGTCACCGGGACCAGCATCGACCACATCGACCCCGAACCGGCGATGGACAGTCTCTCGGTGTGGCAACTCGACCACGACCGGGAGACTTAGGCCATCGCCGCCGCCACTGCCGGTATGCTCATCACCGACGCCACGCTCCCGGACGGCCGGACCCGGGACGTCCGCATCGAGGACGGGACCATCGCCGCCGTCGCCGAGCACCTCACGACGACGGCCGACGAGCGGACCGTCGACGCCACGGGCAAGCGACTCACGCCCGGGATGATCGACGCGCACGTCCACTTTCGCCAACCGGGCTACGGCCACAAGGAGACGTGGACCACCGGGTCGAAAAGCGCGGCCGCGGGCGGCGTGACGACAGTCGTCGACCAGCCCAACACCGACCCACCGACGGTCGACGGCGAGGCCTTCGACGAGAAACTCGCGCTGGCCAGCGAGCAGTCGCTGGTCGACTTCGGCATCAACGGCGGCGTCACCGAGTCGTGGCTCCCCCGGATTCTCCTCCGTCGCCCACTCTTTGCCCTCGGTGAGGTGTTCCTCGCGGACTCGACGGGCAACATGGGTATCGACGCCGAGTTGTTCGGTGAAGCGCTGTCCGCCGCCGCCGACAGCGACGTGACCGTCACCGTCCACGCCGAGGACGCGTCGCTGTTCAACGACAGCGCCCGCGAACGCGACGACGCTGACGCCTGGAGCGCCTACCGGACCGCCGACGCGAGATAACGGCCATCGAGCGGGCCTGCCGGGTCGCAGGCGAACAGGACACGACCATCCACGTCGCCCACACCTCGACGCCGGAGGGCATCGACGCCGCGTCCGAGGCCGGGATGACCTGCGAGGTCACGCCCCACCACCTGTTCCTCTCGCGTGCGGACCTCCCCGAGTTGGGCACGTTCGGCCGGATGAACCCACCGCTGCGGCGCGAGGGCCGCCGCCGGAAGGTCTACGAGCGAGTCGCCGACGGCACCGTCGATATGATCGCCACCGACCACGCCCCGCACACGCGCGAGGAGAAGGACGCGAGTATCTGGGACGCGCCCAGCGGCGTCCCGGGCGTCGAGACGGCCCTGCCGCTGTTGTTGAACGAGGCCCGCGAGGGTCGTCTGAGCTACGAGCGCGTCCGGGACCTGACCGCCCGGAACCCGGCGGCCGTCTTCGACATCCCGGACAAGGGGACAATCGCCGAGGGCAACGACGCCGACGTGGTGCTGTTCGACCCCGAGGACGCCCGGCCCATCAGCGGCGACGCCCTCCACAGCAAGTGCGAGTGGACGCCATTCGAGGGCCGAAAGGCCGTCTTCCCCGAGATGACGACCGTTCGCGGGACCGTCGTCTACGAGGACGGTGTCGGCTTCGGCCATCCGGTCGGCGAGAACGTCCGCGAGGCCCGCGGGCCGGGCCAGTAGTCACTCGACGGCGAACGTCGGCGGTGTGATGTCCTCGTGTTTGCACTCGGGACAGCGGCTGGGCCGGTTGATCAGGTCGTCGTAGTCGTCGAACCCGCACTCCCGGCAGGTCGGCGGCGCGACGAGCAACTGCTCGTCGGTCCCGTCCAGTGATTTCGCGATGTGGTCGACGTGGCTGAGGACGGCGCTGCTGGTGAGGTCGAACTCCGTCGCCAGCGTCGGCACGTCCATCGGCGTCTCACGAAGGGCATCGGCGATGCGCTCTCGGGTCGTCCGACTCGCCTCGCGCATACACCCTGTTGTCGTGACACACACATAGAGTTTCGGGGGAAGCAAAAAGTCCTTACCCGCGCTCTGTGACTCAACTGATATGCATGCTGTCGTACTCGCCGGTGGCTACGCGACGCGCCTGTGGCCAGTGACGAAGAACCGACCGAAGATGCTGCTCCCGGTCGGTGACTCGACGGTCATCGACCGTATCCTCACGGAACTGGAAGACGACGACCGGGTCGAGGAGGTGTACGTCTCGACGAACGAGCGCTTCGCCGAGGACTTCGAGGACCACGTCGCCGAGACGGGCTTGGAGAAGCCGCGCCTGTCCATCGAGGACACCGCAGCGGAGGACGAGAAGTTCGGCGTCGTGGGGGCGTTGGCACAACTCGTCGAACGCGAGGGCATCGACGACGAGGACCTGCTGGTCGTCGCGGGGGACAACCTCATCAGCTTCGACCTCCCCGAGTTCATCGACGCCTTCGAGTCCAACGACGAACCCACCCTCGCCGCCTACGACGTCGGCTCCTACGAGCGAGCGACCTCTTACGGCGTCGTGGAACTCGACGGCGACGAGGTGATAGACTTCGAGGAGAAGCCCGACGACCCCTCCAGCACGCTGGTCTCTATCGCCTGCTACGCTTTCCCCGCCGACGCCATCCGCTTCGAGGAGTACCTCGAAGACGGCAACAACCCCGACGAACCCGGCTGGTTCATCCAGTGGCTGGTCGACACCGGCACCGTCTGTGCGTTCCCGTTCGACGACGCGTGGTTCGACATCGGGACGCCACAGAGCTACCTCGACGCCGTCGCGTGGCAACTCGGCGGGGAGAACCTCGTCGCCGACTCCGCGACCGTCGAGAACTCGACGCTGGGCGAGAACGTCCACGTCCTCCCCGGCGCGACTGTCGTCGACTCCACCGTCGACGGGTCGGTCATCTTCCCCGAGGCTACCGTCGACGACTGCGAACTCCGCAACTCGATCATCGACCGCGGCACCCACGTCGAGAACCTCGACCTCGCCGGGGCCGTCATCGGTGCCCACACCCACATCGCCAACTGACCACTCACTCGCCCGCCGACCCGACTCCGTCCTGCACTTTCACTTTCACTCCGGGTATGGCTCGCTTTGAGTACCCTTCGGGCCCAACACGTAGGTATGTTGAACGAACTGACCCCGACGTGCGAGGCGGACGGCTGTGACCGGACGCTGTCGGCGGAGCGGTTGATGCTCACCTTCGAGACGGCAAACGGGGAGCGCCGGGCCTACGAGTGTGCCTGCGGCGAGGTGACCGTCACCGTCCACCGGTGACCGGAGGAGGGAAGGCGACGCGCACGTAGGGTGAGGTATGACTGACGGTGCGTGGGTGAGCCTCTTCTCGGGCGGGAAAGACTCCTCGTGGGCGCTCTACCGGGCGCTGCAGGCGGGCCATCCCGTCGAGCGACTCGTGACGGTCCACCCCGAGGGCGACTCGTATATGTATCACGTCCCGGCGACGCGGTTGGCGGAACTGGCGGCCGAGAGCATCGGTATCGACCTGCTCGCGGTCGAACCCGACGACTTCGACGCCGCGAGCGCCACCGACTCGGGGGCACAGGGCGACAGTGAACTCGAACCGCTGGAGGCGGCTCTCGAAACCCTCGATTCGGACCTGCCGGGCGGTGTCGCCGGCGTGACCGCCGGGGCCGTCGAGAGCGAGTACCAGACCAGCCGGATGCAGGCGATGTGTGACCGCCTCGACGCCGAGTTGTTCGCGCCCCTCTGGCAGGAAGACCCCGAGGAACTGGCGGCGGCGATGCTGGAGGCGGGCTTTACGATACGGATCATACAGGTCGCGGCGGCCGGACTCGACGAATCGTGGCTCGGCCGGACGCTCGACGCCGACGCTATCGAGGACCTCCGGGCTCTCAACGAGGAGTACGGCGTCCACATCCTCGGCGAGGGCGGGGAGTTCGAGACGCTGGTGACCGACGGGCCGCATATGGACCGCCCCATCGAACTGTCCGCGACGCCGGAGTTCGACGGGACCCGCGGCCGCCTCCGTATCGACGACGCGTGGTTGGCCGACTAGTGTCGGCGTAGTGACCGGTACTGCTATACCGCCGGCGGCCGCGTGGTGTCGATATGCAGTGGCGTGGCGCGGCCGTCGACCCGGACGCCGAGTACCCGGAGCCGGAATCGTGGACGCCGGTCGAAGTCCCCGGCCGGCCCGAACAGTTCGCCGGTGCCGACGCCGTCGCCTACCGGACGACGGTTGAGGACCCGAGAGACAGCACTACCTCGCGTGCCGTTCTCGACTTGCGGGGCTGTTACGGCGAATCGACGGTGTTCTGCGACGGTGACCGGGTCGCACACAGCGACTGGTACTTCAGCCCGCTTCGGGTGCCGCTGACCGACCACCTCGACGGCGACACCGAGGTCCGCGTGGTCTGTCGCCGGCCCGACCCGCCCTTTGCGGGCGTCTACGGCACGGACCTCGTCGCGCCGGCCGACAGCGTCCCGGGCATCTGGTGGGACGCGCGCCTCCGGACGTATCCGGGGACGTACATCGACGCGATGACCGCCCGGCCGACCGTCGATGGCGACACGGCCACGGTGTCGGTGTCGCTCGATATCGTCGCCGACGAGGCCGTAGACGATCGGGTGACGCTGTCGGTCCGGCCGGCGGGGAGCGGTCGCGGCCGTGGGACGATGGAGCGCGCGGCCGTCACCGCCGCGGCCGGCGAAACCGTGACCGTCGACCACGACATCGAGGTCCGTGACCCGGCGCTGTGGTGGCCGGCGGGCTACGGCGACCAGCACCGCTACGAGATACGGGCGAAACTGGCGGGCGTCGAGCGAACCGTCTCGACGGGCTTCTGTTCGATTGCAATGGACGACGGGCAACTGACGGTCAACGGGACGCCTGTCACCGCCCGCGGGGTGAACTTACTCGACGCGACACCCGCGGACGTCGAACGCGCCCGCGAGTGCAATGCGAACCTCGTCCGCGCTCACGCCCACGCGGCCCCGCCCGAGGTGGTCGACGCCTGCGCCGAGGCCGGCGTGTTGCTGTGGCAGGACCTGCCGGTGACCGGTCCGGGGGCTTTCGACCAGTCGCGGGCCGAGGCGGCGGTGGCGTCGCTCGCCGACCGCTACGGCAGTTCCCCGGCGCTGGCGGCGGTGACGGTCCAAGACGACCCGGTCGACCCATTCGGCTCGCCGCTGGGGTCGGGGCCGCTCGACCGCTTGCGCTTCCGGTGGCAGCGCTGGCGGGCGAGCCACGACGACAGCGCCGCAGACGCCGCGGCGGGCGCCGTTCCCGAGGGCGTCCTCGCCGTTCCAGTCGTCGGGCCGCCGGGTATCGACGCCGACGGCCTGACGCTGTATCCGGGCTGGCGGTACGGCGACGCCGCCGACGCCGGCCGCTACCTCGACCGATTCGACCCCGACGTGGTCGCGGAGTTCGGGGCCGGCGCGCTCGCTGACGGCGGCGGAACCGAGGGCTTGGACCGTGCGGTACACGACGCGCGCGTCGGCGGTGACGACGTCGATGCCTCACAGGCCTATCAGGCTCGGGTCTGTCGGCGGGTCGCGGAGACGCTCCGCCAGCGAGGCGTGGGCGTGATGGCGGCGTTCGCGCTCCGGGACGGCGCGAGGCGGGGCGATGGGGCGTCTACGCCCGTGACGGGACGCCGAAGGCGGCCGCCGCGGCGCTGGCGAGCGCTCGAACCGGTCCCAGGCGACGCTTTCCGACCCGACGGCCGCCGAGAGCGACGCTCGTCCACCAACGACACCCGACACCCGATTC
>NZ_WPCA01000100.1 GCF_009741825.1 Halapricum sp. CBA1109 | reverse complement strand
CCGACGCCTGTCCCTGTTGGTGCGTCCGTCGCCGGCCGCTCACCCCCTCGGGCCCGCTGACGCTGTCTGGCCCGTTCACGCTGGCCCGACCGCGGGCCGCGCCACTCCTCGCGCGGTCCCGCGCCAAACCCGCCGTCGCTGGCCCGGCGACGGCTCCGCGTCCGGCGTCGTCCCCCGCCCTGTGCGGCTTGGCGCTCCACGCGGCGGTAGATCCGCGCCGCGAGGCGGCCGGTCCCGTGGCTCCAGAGGAGGTACGTCACGACCCCGAACAGGGCCGCGACGACCAGCAACAGCGGGCTGTAGACGACACCCAGTGTCGCCATCAGAACGGTCATCCCCGCGAACAGCGCGGCGATACCGAGCAGGAGCCGCGATTCGTGCACGTTCCGGCGTTGGGACCGGAGTACCGTAAGCGTCCCGCCGGAGGACTGAAACCGCCGGCCGTGTTACACACTGACATGAGCGTCGCCGGCATCTGTGAACTCTGTCAGCGCCCCGACGTCGAGGAGAGCTGTGACCGCTGTGGACGCCTCGTCTGTGACCGCCACTTCGACGATTCAGCTGGGGTCTGTGTCGACTGTTCGAGCGACCTCGGCGGGTCGGGCGACCGCGTCGACCCCGAAACCCTCCCCGACGGCGTCGACACCTATCGGTTTTGACCGAGTTATGTAGTTCTCTGTTCCGGTACGGAGATATATTATAAACCATCACCGTTACTACCGAGATATCTGGAGACAACCGTGGCAAAAGCGATCCCAGACGACACACAGATGGAGTTCGCTCCGGACATCACCCACCGCCGAATCGACGCCAGCGCGTACGAACGCGTCTTCGTCGTCGGCGACGTCCACGGCTGTCGGGAGACGCTCGACCGCCTACTCGACCGGCTCGGGCCCGACGAGGAGACGCTGTTCGTCTTCGTCGGCGACCTCGTCCGGAAAGGCCCCGACAGCGCGGGCGTCCTCGACCGGGTCCGCTCGCTTCCGAACGCCGTCTCCGTCCTCGGCAACAACGAGGCGAAGATTCTCCGGGGCGACAAAAATTTATCCGAACTGACATCGGCCGACCACGACCACATCGAGTCGATGCCGGAGGCCATCACCTTCGGGAACTCACTGGTCGTCCACGGCGGCGTCGACCACCGGAAACCGGTCGTCGAACACACCCGTGAGGACCTCCTCACGATGCGGTCGCTGGCCGACGACGGCGGCTACACCCGCCCGTTCTGGTTCGAGACGCGACCGGACGGCCCCCGAGTGTTCTTCGGTCACACTGTTCTCGACGAACCCTTCGCGACCGAGACGGCCGTAGGCCTCGACACCGGCTGTGTCTACGGCGGCCAGTTGACGGCCTACGACCTCCGGAACGACCGGTTCGTCGCCGTCGAACCCGAGGTCACCCACCAGTCGCGCTCGGCCGATAGCATCGTCGACCCGTCCCCCCGATAGATGGCGGGCGACGCTGCGGATATCGACCCCGAGTGGATCGACCTCGACGACCCGCGGCTGTATCTCAACCGGGAACTGAGCGAACTGGCCTTCCAACAACGCGTCCTCCACGAAGCCCTCGACGACCGAAACCCGCTGCTCGAACGCGTCCGTTTTCTCGCCATCTTCACCAAGAATATGGACGAGTTCTTTATGAAACGTGTCGGCGGGCTCAAACAGCAGGTTGACGCCGGTGTCACGGCCGAGACACCTGACGGCCGGACGCCCGCCGAACAACTGACCGAAGTCCTCGAAGCGGCGCGTCCGATGTTCGAACGACAGGCCGAGTGCTACCGGTCGTTGGTCCATCCCGCACTGGCCGAGGCGGGCATCGAGATCAAAGACTACGCCGACCTTGGGGCGGCGACCCAAACGGATCTTCGGCAGTACTTCGAGCAGGACGTCCTGCCGACGTTGACGCCGCTCGCGGTCGACCCTGCGCATCCGTTCCCGTTCATCTCGAATCTGAGTCTCTCACTCGCGGTGTTGACCCGGCGTGAATCGACCGATGAACCGACGTTCACCCGCGTGAAGATACCCAAGAACCGTCCACGACTGATCGAAGTCGACACCGAGACGTACGTCCTGTTGGAGGAGGTGATCCGCGCGAACCTGGACCTGTTGTTCCCCCAAGTCGAGGTACTGGAGACGGCGCTGTTCCGGATCACCCGCAACGCCGAGGTTCGGCGCAACGAGGAAGTCGCCGAAGACCTCATCGATATGATCGAGGAGGTCATCGACCAGCGTCGGTTCGCCTCCGTCGTCAGACTGGAGATAGCCGCGGACGCCAGCGACCGGGTCGTCGACACGCTATCCGGCGAACTCGACCTAGACGACAACGAGATATTCCGACTCGACGGTCCCATCGACTTCCGGGACTTTATGCAGTTGACCGACCTCGACAGGCCCGAACTGTCGTTGCCCGAGTGGACCCCGAAACCCCACCCGCGGTTCGAAATCACCGACCCGGATTACGACCACGGGTTCGACACCTCCGCTGACCGCGACAGCGTCTTCGAGTCCATCCGCGAGGACGATATCCTGCTCCATCACCCCTATCACTCCTTCGACCAGACCGTCCAGCGCTTCCTCGAAGAGGCTGCTTCCGACCCCGACGTGTTGGCCATCAAGGCCGCCATCTATCGGACCGCTAGCGACTCCCAAGTCATCCAGACGCTCATCGACGCCGCCGACAACGGCAAGCAGGTCGCAGTGATGGTCGAACTCAAGGCTCGGTTCGACGAGCAGAACAACCTCGAATGGGTCCACCGTCTCGAGGAACACGGTATCCACGTCGCCTACGGGACGCTGGGCCTGAAGACCCACACAAAGACGGCACTGGTCGTCCGCGAGGAACCCGACGGCGTCCAGTTGTACTCTCACGTCGCCACCGGCAACTACCACTCCGAGACCGCGAAGGGGTACGTCGACCTCGGACTGTTGACCGCGGATCGGGACATCGGCCAGGACCTCGTGAAAGTGTTCAACTTCTTCACCGGCCCCTCGCTGGACGATCAGTTTCGGAAACTACTGATCGCCCCCGTCACGATGCGGGACCGATTCGTCCAGTACATCCGTCGGGAGGCCGACCACGCCCGTGAGAGCAACGGCGGCCGCATCGTCGCGAAAGTCAACGGCCTCGAAGACCCCGAGATGGTCGCGGAACTGTACCGCGCCTCACAGGCCGGCGTCGAGATAGACCTGATCGTCAGGGATATCTGTCGACTCCGACCCGGTATCGAGGGGATCAGCGACAACATTACCGTCCACAGTATCGTCGGTCCCTTCCTCGAGCACTCCCGGATATTCTACTTCGAGAACGGTGCTAGTGATCCGGCGCTCGATACCGACCCGGAGTACTACATCGGGTCGGCTGATTGGATGACGCGCAATCTCGACTACCGTGTCGAGGCAGTCGTACCTGTCGAGGACACACGACTCCGCGAGCAGTTGCGCTTCGTCCTCGAGACGATGCTTACGGACAACACCAAACGGTGGGTGATGAACGCCGACGGGAGCTACGATCAGATGATGCCCGGTGACGACGAACAGCGTAACACCCAACAGATACTGATGGAAGCCGCCGACGCCGCCGCGTCGACAACCGACGCGGCCCTCGGTGTCTACGATCCGTACCCGGTTACCGGGGAACTGCTCGTCTCGGGGACCGAGTACGATGTAGGGGGACTCCCATCGGTACTACAGAACCATCCCGACGCGTGGTACCGACCGGACAGCAACCAGTACGCTTTCGCCGTCCGGACCCCCGACGGCGACCGTGTCTACCGTGAGACCGCTGAGGGGGCCGCGACGGTGGTCGAACGTCACTACGACTGAAACTCCCCGAGCGTTCGCTGGCCATCGTCGGTCCCCCCGTCGTCGTCCGAGTCGCTCCGCCGCTGTGAGAACGACCCGCGCCGACGGATACGGGGGTCAGACAGCGCCTCACTGGCCCGGTCGTCCAGTTTCGCGTATCGCCGCCGGGCCACCTCCGCTCGTGCCTCGTAGTCGACGACCGGATACGGGTAGTCCTCGCCGATGGTCACGCCCACCTCGGCCTGCGTCGCGGCGTCCATCCGCGCCGGCCGCGCGAGGTGGGTGTCCGGAACCGCCGCCAGTTCCGGGACGTACTCCCGGACGAACGCCCCGTCTGGGTCGTACTCCCGCAGTTGCTTGGCCGGGTCGTACACCCGGACGGGGTGGACGCCCGTGAGATTGGCCTGTGACTGCCACTGGGTGTAGTTGATTGCCGGGTCGGCGTCGACGAGGTGGTAGTACATGAAGTCCGCGCCGCGCGTCCAGTGCTCCCGGAGGACGTAGACGAAGAACGTGGCGACCATCGCTCGCATCCGGAAGTTGATGTAGCCCGTCCTCACGAGCGCCCGCATCGCGGCGTCGACCATCGGGAATCCCGTCCGGCCGTCCTTCCACGCGGCGACCAGTTCGGGGTCGTGGTCGTCCCGGAAGAGGCCGTGCATCGCGGGGTTGACCGCCCGCTCGGTCCATCCCGGCCAGTCGGCCAGTTTTTGATTGTAATGTCTGTTCCAGAACAGCCGCGAGGTGACCATCTCCCGGCCGCGAGAGGACGGTTCCTCGTGGATCCGCCGGTAGACCTGTCGCGGGGAGAGGGCGCCGAACGCGAGGTACGCCGACAGCCGCGAACTCCGCGCCTCGGCGGCCGCCGGCGGCGACACCGCTCCGGGGTAGCTCTCCAGCCGGTCACAGAAGTTCGAGAGGCGCTCGATACCGGCCATCGTCCCGCCCGTCGGGACCCGCTCTTTCTCGGGGGTCACGTCGTACCGTTCCTCGACCGCGTCTATCGTCGTCGTGCTGTCCAGCGGGTTGTCCGCGAGCGCCTCGGGACGGGGATGGGGATCGGCCTCGAAGTACCGCTCGCACTGCTCGCGCCAGTCCTCGCGGGTGTCGACGGCGACGGTCCCGTCGGGGTGGCGCTCCTCCGGGCGGACGATGCCGTCGTCGCCGACGGGGTGGACGCCGGGGCGGTCGAACAGCGCCCGGTCGCGTTCCCGGCCGTACCGCGCGGTCACGCCGCGGTTGCAGTACACCTCGTACCCCCGGTCGAGCAAGTCACCGATCACCTCGCGGGGGTCGCCGTGGACCAACGGGAGGTCGCTCCCGCGTTCGCGGTACTGCCGCCGGAGGTCCGCCAGACACTCGTGGACGAACCGGACGCGGGCGTCACACGCGAGGCTGTCGCTGCCGTAGAACTGCGGGTCGAAGACGAAAAGCGGCGCCGGCGTCCCGGCCTCGCTCGCGGCCGCGAGCGCCGGGTTGTCGGCCGTCCGCAGGTCCGCCCGGTGCCAGACGACGGTGTCGCTCACGGATGCGGTTGGGACTGCAGTGACAAATCCGTGTGGGCTCAGGACTTAGCCGCCGCGGTCAGTTCCCGGAGTCGCTCGACGCGGGTGGCTGTCTCCGGGTGGGCGGCTGGGGCGAGCCACGACTCGAAGCGCCGCCAGTAGCGCCGCGCGACCGGGACCCAGCCACGCGTGGACGGAATCGTCTCGCCGCTGTCGCCGTCGAGGAGACACAACTCCCGGACGTGTGCGGCGTCGAACCGAGCGTCGGTGTGTGGGCGGTCCGTTCCGTCGATGGCCTCCAGTACAGTGGCGAGAGCCGTCGGTGACCCGCAGAGACGCGCCGCTGCCCTGTCGGCCGCTCGCTCGCGGCTTCGTGCCAGCAGCCGGAGGCTCACGAGACTGACCACCCGGGCGACTGCGACGACGGGAATCACGGGCATAAGGTAGAAGAATATTCCACGCGCCCCGCCGCCTGCAGCGCCGTCGACGTCGGCGCTCTCGCTCAACATAGCGGCGTCGGCGTAGGTCCCGAGCCACCGGCCAGTCGTCGCAGGGACAAACTGCGCGGCCGTCAACAGCGTCGTGTCTCGGTTCTGGAGGTGTGCGAGTTCGTGGGCCAGCACGGCGTCGAGTTCCTCGCCGTCGAGTCGTTCGAGCAGCCCGCGGGTGACGTAGATCCGAGCCGTCTTGCCCGCCCCGACCGCGAAGCTGTTCGGCTCGTCGCTATCGAGCACTTCCGTCAGCGGTGGGCGACGACCGGCGACGGCACTGAGTCGCTTGACGCGTTCCTGTACGCTCGTGTCTGCGGCGATGGCGGCCGTCAGTCCGAAGCTCCCCTTGACGCGGTCTATCGCCGCCCGATGACCGTACCACACCTGCGCAGCTAGCACTGGGACCGTTCCCACGGCGGCGCTGCCCATCGCCAGCAAACCGGCCACATCGAGCATCGACCGGAGCGACCACGGACCCACTGCGGCTGCAAGCAGAAACGGTGCGAGCAACACCAGAGGGACGAGGGCGGCCACGACGATGTCGAAGACGACTAGCAGCGTCCACGCGGCCGCCGCCTCGATCAGGTCGCTCGCCCCCCTCATCGCTGGCGCTCTCTGAGCGCGGCGATCCGTTCCTCGGGTTCGGGGTGGGACCCGGGTAGGAAGCGGTCGCTCAGGTCGCCGGCGCGGGCCCGGACCTCGCCGATGCGGTCGTCGACCGTCTCCTCCTCTCCCTCGCCGATGTCGTAGGGCAGGACGCACAACTCGCGGACGCCGGTGTCGGCGGTCCGGAAGTCACGCTCGGGTCGGGCGTCGAGCGTCAGCGTCTCCAGCGCGCTGGCCAGCGCGGCCGGCGAGCCACAGATGGCCACGCCGCCGGCGTCGGCGGCGTACTCCCGGATGCGCGAGAGCAGCCGATAACAGCCCGTGCTGGCGAGGGAGATGGCCCCGAGTATCGGGACGGCGACGGGCGTGAACAACAAGATGAACCCCTCTAGGTTCCCGAGGTTGGCGTCCTCCTCGCGCTCTACGTCCAACAGCCAGCCGAGGACGAAGCTCTTCCGGAGAAGCGTCGCCAGCGTGTCCAGAAACTGGCCGCTGACCGTCGGCAGGAACGCCGCCGCGGTCATCACGAACGCGTCGCCGTTGTTGAGGTGGGCCAGTTCGTGGGCGATGACCGCGTCGAGTTCGTCGTCGTCCAGCGCTTCGAGCAGGCCGACGGTGACGAACAGCATCCGCTCGCCCGGCCGACTGGCGACGTAGCTGTTTGGCGTCTCCGAGTCGATGACCCGCACGTCCGGTACGGAGACGCCGGCGGTCTGTGCCAACCGCGCGACCCGGTCCTCAAGCGACGGCGCGGCGACGACCGTCTCCTCGGGTTCGTCCTCGGTGTCGTCGCTACTGCGGTCGGCCAACAGCACGTTCTTCATCGACTTCTCCGGGCCGATGTCGTACTCTCTGGCCTGCCGGAGGGTCAACCGGTAGCCGAACACCGACTGGACGACCAACACGACGGGCGTCCCGACCAGCAGGAACAACTCGAACGGGACCAGATCGAAACTCATCGTCCAGAAGACGTTGTGGAACTGGTAGAACAACAGCGGTGTCAGTCCGAGGGCGACGTGCCCCAGCACGTACATCGCCGCGACGAACGCCACGTCGAACGCGAGCAACACCGCAAGCAGTGCGACGATACGCACCCGGTGGTGGAGCGTGGAGGGCGCCATATCCGACCGTTCTCACGCCGAAATCAAAAACGTGTCGGACAGCGAACCGTTCCGCCGAGCGGTCCGTTACCTCCTACTTGTTCCGATACGATCCGTGGGGTATGGGACTGGTCGCCGAGTTCGAGATTCACTGTCCGGCTCTGCCGCTGGTCGACGTGGCAGCGTCGGTGCCGGACGCCGGCGTCGTGATCGATATCCAGTTCAACCACGGGCGGCGGCCGCTGTTTATCACCCACGTGACTCACGACGACCCGACGCCGGTCGAGGCCGCCCTCGACGCCACCGAGTTCGTCGACTCGTGGGCGCTGGTCGGCCGCGCCGGCGAGACACGCCGCTACCAGATCGAACCGGCGCTCTCGTTGCAGGAGACGCTGGGCGACGCTCTCGATGACCTCGAGGGCCTCCGGGCGCTGGCGACGACCGAGTCCGCCATCGAGCGCATCGAGGTCACGCCCGACGGCTGGATCCAGTCCGGGTGGTTCGCAAACCGCGAGGCCTTCGACGCCTTCCGGGCCTTCTGGCAGGACAACGCCGGCTTCACGCTCCGGCGTCTCACCCGCGACGGCGACCCGGCGGAACCGGGCGAGGGGCTGACCGACCGCCAGCAGGAGGCGCTCCGGATCGCCTACGAGATGGGGTACTTCGACATCCCACGGGAAGCCTCGCTGGACGATATCGCGGCCGAACTGGACATCTCGCCCTCGTCGCTCTCCGAACGCCTCCGCCGCGCCCAGACCCACCTCATCGAGACGAGCGTCGCCTCCACTTGGCCGCCCCTGCCCGACACTTAAACGGCCGCACGACTGAGAGTCACGCTTTGCCGGGCGAGACCGGTACAGTCTGCTCCAGCGATGGAATCAGTCACGTCCGCAGACGGCACACGTATCGCGTACGAACGACACGGCGAGGGCCCGCCGCTGATCCTGCTGTACGGCGGGGGCGGCCGGCGCTTCTGGGACCCCATCGTCCCCGCGTTCACCGACGACTACACCGTCGTCGTCCCGGACCGACGGGTCCACGACGCCGACGCGTCCGTCGAGGGGTACATCCAGCGCGAGGTGTCGGACGCCGAGGCCGTCGCTGACGCGGTCGACGGCGATCCGATCCTCTTCGGGCACTCTTTCGGCGGCCGGAAGGCAATCGAGACGGCCGCCGAGGTGGACGTAGCGGCGGCGGTTGCCTACGAACCGGCGTATCTCGTCGGCGAGTACCGCGAGCAGGCCGACTTGGCCGCGCGGATGCAGGAGCGACTCGACGCTGGCGACCCTCGTGGGGCGATGAAACTCCACCTGAAGGAGGTCATCCACGGCGGCGATGTCGAACACTTCGAGGCGTGGCTCGACGCTTGGGAGGGCTGGCCCGAGGCCGCCGAGGAGGCCGAACACGCCGTGCGGATGGACCGCGCGCTCGAACAGCACCCGCTGGCCGACGGCCTCGCTATCGACGCGCCGGCCCTCCTGCTGGCCGGCAGCGAGGGACCATCCCACCTCCGCGATAGCATCCGCGCGGTCCACGAGCGACTCGACGGCAGTCGCTTCGTCGAGTTCGACGGCCTCGGCCACCTCGGGCCGGTTGAGGACCCCGACCGCGTGATCGAGGCCGTCCGGTCGTTCCTCGAAACGCATCCCGACCTGAAACCATAACACCCCAACCGGAGCGCAACCGTTAGGCTCCGCGACTCACAGACGGAAATATGGAGTACGATCCGGTCTCATTCGTCCGGTTCGGGGCGCTGGGACAGATCGGAGCAGTGGCGCTCGCGGCCCTCTGTTGGACGTTCGGGATTGCCAGCGGCTTCTACATCGCCTGTGGCGGCTATCTCCTCGTCACGGCGTTCGGCATCGGCGGTATGTCCCGGGCGGAGTCACTCCCGACTGTCGGACCGCTCATCTATCCGTTCCTGATTCCGGGATTTCTGGCCCTGTACTACTTCGGAACGCAGTATTGAGTTATCGCGTTTCGGTTCGCTTGCCACTGAATCAAAACTGTCCGTTCTCAGGCCAGCGCGCTGCCGGCCCGGATAATCGTGCACCCACTTTTTCCGTCAGGGGGTGCCCTCGCTGCGCTGCGGGCACCCCCCGAGCAAAAACGTCCTCAGAAATCGAATATTTCCGATGGGCTGCGTCAGAGCGCTGCTCTGACGAACTTGGGGAAAAAGCGCTCGCTCGTGGAACTCGCTCGCGTCCTACGCCAGCGCACTGCCCGCTCGAATGATCGTTTCCTCGCCGAAGGCGGGGCCGACCAACTGCAGGCCGACCGGGAGGCCCTCAGAAGTCTCGCCGGCGGGCACCGAGATGGCGGGGAGGTTCGCGAGGTTGACCGGCGTCGTGTTCGCGTCCGCGAGGTACATCTGGAGGGGGTCGTCCAGACTCTCGCCGCGTTCCATCGGCGGGACGGGCATCGTCGGCGAGGCCAGCACGTCCGCCTCCGAGAGGGCTTCATCGAAGTCCTGTTTGACCCAGTCGCGGGCGTCTTGAGCCTGCTTGTAGTACTTGTCGTGATAGCCCGCCGAGAGGGCGTAAGTGCCAAGCAGGATGCGGCGTTTGACCTCCTCGCCGAAGCCTTCCTCGCGGGATTTCGCGAAACTCTCGTTCCAGTTGCCCTCGTAGCCGCCCGATTCCCCGTAGCGGACGCCGTCGAAGCGCGCGAGGTTCGAGGACGCCTCGCTCATCGCGATGACGTAGTACGCTTGGACGGCGTTCTCGACGCTCGGCAGGTCGACCTCGTGGTAGGAGGCGCCCTGTGCCTCCAGTTCGTCGATGGCGTCCCAGAACGTCTCCAGCACGTCGTCGTCGGCACCGTCGAGCAACTCCGTCGGGATGCCGATTTCGAGACCCTCGACGTCGCCGTCGGCGGCGGCCGCGAA
>NZ_WPCA01000133.1 GCF_009741825.1 Halapricum sp. CBA1109 | reverse complement strand
GACCCCGCGGCGACGGAGACGGTCGACGTGGTCGAGGGCGCACACCCGGTGCCGGACGCGGCGGGGCGCGATGCCGCCCAGCGGGTGTTCGACCGCGCCACCGAACAGGGACGCGGGACGCTCGTGCTCGTCCCGGTGACCGGCGGGGGGAGCGCGCTGCTCCCGTTGCCGGCGGGCGATATCTCGCTTGATGACCTCCGGACGGTCACCGAGGAACTGGTCGAGTCGGGAGCGGCCATCGCGGAGATAAACGCCGTCCGGAAACACCTCTCGGAGATCAAAGGCGGCGGGCTGGCGCGGGCGGCCGCCCCGGCGACGGTCGTCGGCCTGCTGTTCTCGGACGTGGTGGGCGACGACCCGGGCGTGGTCGCCAGCGGTCCGACCGCGCCGGACGACTCGACGTACGACGACGCCCTCGACGTACTCGACCGCTACGACGTCGACGTCCCCGAGGCGGTGCGGGCGTACCTGACGGCCGGCGCGGACGGCGACCGGGCGGAGACGCCCGACAGCGAGGCGGCGCTGGGCCGGGTCGACAACCACGTCCTCGCGTCGTCGGCGACGGCGTTAGAAGGCGCGCGGGAAGCGGCCGCCGCGGCCGGCTACGACCCGCTGGTGCTCTCCTCGCGGGTCCGCGGGGAGTCGACGGAGGCCGCACTGTCGTTGCTGGCCATCGCCGAGGAGGTCCGCGAGAGCGGTGATCCGGTCGAACCGCCCGCCGTCCTCCTCTCGGGCGGGGAGACGACCGTGACACTGCTGGGGTCGGGCAAGGGCGGCCCGAATCTGGAGTTCGCGCTGCGGGTCGCCATCGAGGACTCGCCCGGCGTCGTCTGTGCGGCCGTCGACACCGACGGCGAGGACGGCAGCACGGACGCGGCGGGGGCCATCGTCGACGACGAGACGCTCCGGAACCCGCGGGCCGCCCGTTCGGCGCTGATGGACAACCGCTCGTACCCGCTGTTGGACGACACCGGGACGCTGATCCGGACGGGGCCGACGGGGACGAACGTCAACGATCTGCGGGTGTTCGTCGTCTCCGGGTAGCGAACGACACCGACCTGCGGGTGTTCGTCGTCTCCGGGTAGCGAACGACACCGACCTACGGGTGTTCGTCGTCTCCGGGTAGCGAACGACACCGACCTACGGGTGTTCGTCGTCGCCGAGTAGCGAACGACACCGACCTGCGGGTGTTCGTCGTCGCCGAGTGAGCGCGTGAGGTCTGTTCGGGACGGCATCGGCACCCTTTTGCGCTCGCTCGGCGGACGCCAAGCTATGACCGACCGCGGACCACTGACGGCCGTCTCGCCGCTGGACGGCCGGTACGCCCGATACACAGAACCGCTCGTCCCCTACGCCAGCGAGCAGGCGCTTATGGCCGCCCGCGTCGAGGTGGAAGTGGAGTACCTCCTCGCGCTGGCGGACCTCGACGCCACGCCGTTCGCAATCGAGGGCGAGGACCGTGACCACCTCCGAGCGCTCTACGAGAACTTCGACGGCGAGGACGCAGACATCGTCAAGCAACTGGAGACGAGCGGCTACAAAGAGTACAGCGCGACCAACCACGACGTCAAAGCCGTCGAGTACTTCATCCGGGAGGGCCTGCCTGAGGACTTGGACGTCGCAAACTGGATCCACTTCGGGCTGACCAGTGAGGACGCCAACAACCTCGCCCACCGCATCCTGCTCAAACCGGCAGTCGAGGACGTGCTGGTCCCGCAACTCCGGACGCTCCGGGACGAACTGACGGCGCTGGCACGGGACCACGCCGACCTGCCGATGCTCGCCCGGACCCACGGCCAACCGGCCACGCCGACCACCTTCGGCAAGGAGATGGCCGTCTACGCCTCGCGGCTCGGTCGCGCAATCACGCGCATCGAGCGCGCGGCCGGGGAGCTCTCGGGCAAACTCGCTGGCGCGTCGGGGACCTACGCCGCACATCACGCCGCCTACCCCGACGTTGACTGGCCGTCGTTCAGCGAGTCCTTCGTCCAGTCGCTGGGGCTGGAGCACGACCCGCTGACGACGCAGGTCAACCCCTGTGACGACCTCGGGACGGTGTTCGACGCGCTCCGCGGGGCCAACAGCGTCCTGCTGGATCTGGACCTGGACATGTGGCTGTACGTCTCCGACCGGTATCTCGGGCAGGAGGCCGTCGAGGGCGAGACGGGCTCGTCGACGATGCCGCACAAGGTCAATCCGATAGACTTCGAGAACAGCGAGGGCAACCTCTCGAAGGCCAACTCCGATCTGGGCTTTCTCGGGGAGTACGTCACCACTTCGCGCCTCCAGCGCGACCTCTCGGACT
This sequence comes from Halapricum sp. CBA1109, assembly GCF_009741825.1. GTDB lineage: Archaea > Halobacteriota > Halobacteria > Halobacteriales > Haloarculaceae > Halapricum. Next base: position 5,065 of record NZ_WPCA01000133.1, on the reverse strand, counting down.
CGACGGTCAAGCGGAATATGGGCGCGTCGCTGGCGCACTGCCTGATCGGCTACCGGAAACTGGAGACCGGCCTCGGGAAGGTCACGCCCAACGAGGCAGTGATGGCCGAGGACCTGCAAGCGAACCCCGAGGTCATCGGCGAGGCGGTCCAGACCATCCTCCGCCGGGAGGGCCACGGCGACGCCTACGAACAGGTCAAAGCGCTCAGTCGGGGCCAGCGCGCGACGCTCGACGATTTCCAGCAGTTGTTCGAGGAACTGGACGTACCCGAGTCCGTCCGCGAGGAACTGTCGGCGCTGACGCCCGCGGGCTACACCGGTATCGCCGCGGACCTCGCCGACGTGGAGTGACGGTCTCTCCGGGTGTCACTCGCCGGCCCACTCGACGGCGGCCGGCGTCGACTCGAAGGTCCGAACCGCGTGAGGCATATCGAGATGCTCGCCGACGGCGTGGGCGTCGACGCCCTCGGCCACGAACGCGATGCGCTCGATGTCGACACGCGCAGCGCCGTCCGACCACTGCCGGGCGAGGCGGTCTAAGGTGTCGGCGGGGAGAGCCATCCCGGGGTCGAAGACGGTCACCGACCCGGTGATGTGTGGCCGTTCGGCGATGGAGAGCCACTCGGCCTCGACGGCGTCCATCCCGTCGGGCGTCCCGTCCCAGTCGGTCAGGTCCTGCACGACGACCGACCCGCGGCGCTCGTGGTCGAACTCGAACTGCGGTGTCACTGCCATAGACGCTCTATTGCCTGTCGGTATATATCCGGCGTCCCTAACGAGTTAGCGCGCGGCGCGAACACAACGGTTAGACGCCTCCGGCCGCTACCATCGGTAGATGGTTCTCAAGACGGACAGTCGGGTGTTGACGCTGGCGTTCGCGCGGATGGCGGACGCGCTGGGCAACTCCTTTCTGATCATCGTCCTCCCGCTGTACATCGCCAGCGGGCAGATATCGCTGTCCGGTATCGCCGGGGCCGAGATACTCGGGTTCGTCCTCCGCGAGGAGACGCTGATCGGTCTCGTCCTGTCGCTGTTCGGCCTGCTCAACAGCTTCGGCCAGCCGATCACCGGACAGCTATCCGACCGGACCGGCCGCCGCCGGGTGTTCGTCCTCACCGGGCTGGTCATCTTCGGTATCGGGAGCGCCGCCTACCCGTTCCTCTCGTCGTACTGGTCGGTGCTGGTCGCCCGGGGACTCCAAGGTATCGGGGCCGCGTTCACCATCCCCGCGACGGTGGCGCTGGTCAACGACTACGCCGCTAGCGACACCGAACGCGGCGGGAACTTCGGGGTGTTCAACACCTTCCGACTGATCGGGTTCGGCTTCGGTCCGATAATCGCGGGTATCGTCGTCACGGGCGGGCTGGCCGCGGAGGGCGTCATCACATACGATATCTTCGGCCGGGCGCTGTCGGGGTTCGACGCCGCCTTCGCGGTGGCCGTCGCCGGCGCGGTGATCAGCTTCCTGCTCGTTGCGTGGCTCATCCACGACCCGCCCGAGGCGGCCGACAACGCCGGTAAGAACCTCTCAGTCGCCATCCGAAACCGTGACGGCCCGGGGCTGGATCCGGTGTTCGTTCTCGGCGTCGCCACCTTCTTCATGGCGACGACCATCGCGCTGTTCGCCACGCTTGAGGGCCCGGTGCGGGCCCGCCTGAACGAGTCGACGTTCCTCTTTTCGGTCCAGTTCGCGGCCGTCGTCATCGCCAACGTCCTGTTGCAGGTCCCCATCGGCCGGGCGAGCGACCGCTACGGCCGCCGGCGGTTCATCGTCGCCGGCCTCGTCGTCCTGATACCCTCGGTGCTGGCACAGGGGTTCGTCACCAGCCCGTGGACGATGCTCGCCGCGCGGTTCGTCCAGGGCATCGCCGTGGCGCTGGTCTTCGCGCCGTCGCTGGCGCTGGCCGGTGACCTCGCCGGCGACCGCGGATCCGGGACCACTCTCTCGGTGCTGACGATGGCGTTCGGCCTCGGCGTCGCCGTCGGACCGCTCGCTTCGGGACTCCTCTTTAACCTCGGCGGCTTCGCGGCCCCGTTCGTCTTCGGGAGCGCGATGGCCGTCCTCGGCCTCGCGTTGGTGTACACGCAGGTCGAGGAGACGCTGGACATCGAGGATCCTGTCGTCCCGTTCGTCGGCGACTGATTCGCCCGGACGACGCAGGTATTTCCTCGCCGCTCGCGTTCGCGCCGGACCGTCCGGAAGGAATATGTTGTCGACGTATCAACATCGCGGTGTATGCCCTCCGAGAACCTGCAGGCGGACACCACCGGCTGTCCGAAGTGTGGCCACACGGACGTCGACGTCGGCGAGATAGCCACCACCGGCGGCGGCCTCTCGAAGATGTTCGACATCCAGACGAACAGTTTCAAAGTCGTCTCCTGTCTGAACTGTGGCTACTCCGAACTGTACCGACAGACCAGCGAGAGCGGGAGCGACATCGTCGACGTGTTCTTGGGGTGAGGATGGCCACCGCTGGCATCGCGCTGGTGGCCGTCCTCGCCGTCTCGGTCCTTCTGGGACTGGCGCTGTACGGGGCCGTCCGGTCCGAACACGACCGCCGGACGGTGACCGACCGTGAGTCCGGCGAACGTGCTGCCCGGCGGGACACGACCGACCGCGCTCCGGGCGACGACGACCGTTAGCACAACCGCTCGACGGTCCGCTCGACGGCGGCCGCGGCGGCCTCGACCGCCGAGAGATGGACGAACTCGCGGTCGCTGTGGGCGATAGAGCCCTTCTCGTCGGCCAGTGCCCCCGGGCCGAAGACGACCGTCGGCGCATCGGCCGCGAACTGTGACGCCTCGGTCGCGGCCCCGAAGGCCCTTACCGCGCCGCCGCTCTCCGCGGCCAGCACCTCGACCAGTCGCTCGTCTTTGTCCGTCGCGAACGCCTCCGGGAACGGGGTGTCCGGCCGGACCAGCGCCACCGAACAGTCGATTGCCTCGGGAAGCCACTCCGCGAGGTGGGCCGACAGCGACGCGGGGAAGCCGTCGCTGGTCTCGGGCGGGACGCTCCGGCGGTCGAACGTCACCGTACACCGGCCGGGAATCTGGTTGGCCGCCTCGCCGCCTTCTATCATCGTCGGCGTCAGCGTCGGGCGACCCAACTGCTCGTGTGCGCCCGGTCCGCGGCGGTCGTCGTAGCTCTCCATCGCCTGCAACACCGGCGAGGCCGCCCGAATCGCGTTGACGCCGCTTTCGGGGTCGCTTGCGTGACCGCTCTCGCCGGTGAGAGTCACCGTGCCCTCGAACTGCCCGCGGGCGGCGGTACAGACGTCCAACTCGGTCGGTTCGCCGACGACGTAGCCGTCCGCGTCGAGGCGGTCCGCCAGCGCCGCCGCCCCGGTCTGGGTGGTCTCCTCGTCGGGCGTCACCGCCAGCGTGAGACGGCCGCCCTCGATGTCAGCCCCGAGAAACGCCGCGAGCAGCGCCGTCAGCGGTCCCTTCGCGTCGCAGGCCCCGCGCCCGCGGACCACGTCGCCGTCGCGGTCGTAGGCGATATGCGGCGGGACGGTGTCGATGTGGGTGTTCAAGACGAGGTGACTGCCGTCCGCCCCGTCGTTACCCCCTCGACGGTGGGCCACGACGTTCCCGGCGTCGTCGACGGTCGGGTCGACACCGTGGTCCTCCAGCGTCTCGACCAAAAGCGAGCGCATCGTACCGACGTCCTCGTGGGAGGGCGTCTCGACCGCCTGTCGGTGGAAGTCGGCGATGTCGACGCTCATCGCTCGACCCGCGTCACGTCTTCTATGGTCTCGCGGCGACGGACGATCCGGCTGTTGTCGCCTTCGAGGGCAATTTCCGCCGGTCGGGGTTGGGAGTGGAACTGGTTGGCCAGTTCGTAGCCGTACGCGCCGGCGTTGCCGATGGCGAGTACGTCGGTTCGCTCCGGGCGAGCGACGGGGCGGTCGGTACAGAACACGTCCGCGCTGGTACAGCAGGGGCCGCCGACCGAGACCGGATGCGGGTCCCTGTCGGGCGCGGTGATGTTCCGGATCGGGTGGTACGAGTCGAACATCGCCGGACGGATCATCGTCGCCAGCGAGGCGTCGACGCCGACGACAGTCGACGACGGGGCCTCCTTGACGGTGTTGACCTCGGTGAGGATGAGTTCGGCGTCGGCGACGACGTACCGTCCGGGTTCGAGTTTGAGTCGCGCGTCGAGGTCGTCAGTCGCCTCCCGGACGCGTTCGCCGACGACCTGCATATCCAGTGGCTCGTCGTCCTCGCGGTAGGGGACGCCGAACCCGCCGCCGATGTCGACGAACTCCAAGTCGGCGTCGACGCCCTGTGCTATCTCGACGATGCGCTCGATGGCGCGACAGTGGTCGTCCAAGTCCTCGTGCAGGACGCCGCTGCCGACGTGGGCGTGGACCCCGACGAGGTCGAACCGCTCGGCCACGTCCGCGGCGACTTCGGGGACGTGTTCGGCAGGGATGCCGAACTTCGCGTCCTTGCCGGTGGCGACTTTCTCGTGGTGGCCCGTGCCGATACCGGGGTTGACGCGGACGGCGACGCGGCCGTCGTAGCCCCGTTCTTCGAGGCGGTCGAAGGTGTCCCGCGCCCCGGCGGTGATGGTCAGACCGGGGTTCTCGGCACCGAGTTGGGCCGCGCGGTCGAGGTCCTCATCTGGCGGGTTGACCGCCGTGTAGTGGAGGGTGTTGGGGTCCGCGCCGGCGTCCATCGCCCGGGCGAGTTCGCCCCACGCGGCGCACTCGATGTCGGCCCCGGCGTCCAAAAGCGTCGAGAGGACGGCCTGTCCGGTGTGGGCCTTCGCGGCGTACATCACCGTCGCGTCGGGGAACGCGGCGCTGAACCGCAGGTAGTTCTCGCGGACCCTATCACAGTCGAGGACGTACAGCGGCGTCCCGTGGTCGGCGGCGAGGTCGAGCAACCGCCCGTGGTCCCAGTCGGCGAGACGCCGGATCGGCGGCGAGTCGGCAGTCATTGTCCCCTGTTCGGGATGGGGACGGTTCAACCCTTACGGTCGCCGCCGGGTGTCTCATAGTGTTTATTGTAGCTGTTTACCGGTGCGACGGCCCAAATGCGGGCGGTCGATACCGAAA
>NZ_WPCA01000087.1 GCF_009741825.1 Halapricum sp. CBA1109 | reverse complement strand
GGCCGTCGCCGTCCTCCGCCGCGGGGAGGGGCCGACCGTCGCCCTCCGGGTCGACATCGACGCGCTCCCGCGGGAAGAATCGACCGACGAGGACCACACGCCCGCGGCGGAGGGGTTCCGCTCTAAGACGCCCGCGATGCACGCCTGCGGTCACGACGCCCACGCGGCTATCGGACTCGGGGTCCTCCAGCGCATCGCCGACAGCGACTTCGCGGGGACGCTGAAACTGCTCTTCCAACCGGCCGAGGAGGTCATCGGTGGCGGGCAGGCGCTGGCCGACAGCGGGCACCTCGACGACGTCGACGCGCTGTTTTCGGTCCACGTCGGCCTCGACCATCCGACCGGCGAAGTCGTCGCCGGCGTCGGGGAGTTTCTGGCCGTGAGCCACTTCGAGGCGACCTTCGAGGGCGAGAGCGCCCACGCCGGGGCCGCGCCGCAGGACGGCCGCAACGCCCTCCTCGCGGCGACGACGGCGACGAACAACCTCTACGGCATCTCCCGGCACGCCGACGGGCGGACGCGGGTCAACGTCGGCGTCGTCGAGGGCGGGACGGCGCCGAACATCGTCGCCGAGGAGGCGCGCATCGTCTGTGAGGTCCGCGGCGAGGCCACGCCGCTGATGGAGTATATGCGCGACCGAGCCGATCAGGTCGTCGAGGCCGCCGCGGCGATGCACGACTGCTCGGTGGCAATCGACACCGTCGGACAGGCGCCGAGCGCGACCAGCGACGACGGACTTATCGACCTCGTCGTCGCCGCCGCCGAGGGAGCAGACGGCGTGGACTCGATCCGTCGCCGGGCACCGCTGGGCGGCAGCGAGGACGCGACGGTCCTGATGAACTACGTCCAAAAGCGGGGCGGGACGGCGACGTACGTCGGCGTCGGGACCGACCACCCCGGCGGCCACCACACTTCGACGTTCGACGTCGACGAGGAGTCGATAGCCATCGGTGTCGACGTGCTCAGCGACGCTATCCGCGGCGTACAGAACTGAGAGAGCGAGCGGCGAGGGTCGCTACGAGAAGTCCTCGCTGTTTATCTCCTGGGTGCCGCTCCCGCCGGTGTAGATGACCGTCACCTCGGCGTTCGAGAAGTCGACGGTACTCGCCCCGGAAAAGTCGCCCGCGCCGATTTCTATCTCGTCGCTGGCGCTTATCTGGCTCTCCTCGCCGACTGGTGTCCCGTCGGACGTGGTGAACGACTCGTAGTCGTACTGACCGTCGACGGCCGTCCCGGAGATGTCGACGCGGAGATCACCGGCCGTCAGCGTGTCGCCGCTCTGGTGGCTGATCGTCACCACGTCTGAGGGGCTACCGCCGATGGTCTCGGCGTTGGCGTCGTACTCGATGGAGAAGGCGGTACTCGGCGGTCCCTGCCGGGTCTCGTCCTGAAACCCGGTGAAGAACACCGCTGCCGTCGCTGCGAGCAGGACGGTGATTGCGACCATCAGGATGACCCCGATGACCGGCGATACGGCACGTTCCGTGTCGAACGATCCGATGTGCATGCTGAATACCCCCAAGCACGAAACCGACGCCCGGCGTTCGGCGGAATCCCCCACGAACTCCGCCTGCCGGGTCCCCAACCGGCCGTGCGTGGCCTGTAGTTCTTTACTGACACCACATAAATGTTCCCGAACGGACCGGTCGGACCGTTTCTCGTAGGCCATTTCGGTATCGACCGCCCAGTATCGGACGGTCGAACCGATACGCAGCGCCGAGAACCAGTATCAGTACTTGGGCTCCGCGCCCGTCGTCTCGTAGACCTGGTCCAGTAGCGTGTCACGCTGGCTCTGCCAGTCGGCGAACGACGACGGGGAGGTGGGATAGGACTCGTAGTGGTCGAGAACGTTGTCCGCGAGTTCCTTGGTCTGGTAGAGGTCCCTGATAGTTCCCCAGTGACCGATAGTCTTGATCGCCGTCTTGATCTTCAACAGCCAACTGACGTTCGTCGACCCGGAGTAAAGCGCCTCAGAGAGGTTCTCGACGGGCAGGGCCGCAAGCATCGCGGTCAGGTCGTCGATGTCGTAGGCGGTGACGAAGATGTTGTAGACGTCCAGCGCCGCGTACCGGGAGCCGAAGTGGTCCATCACGCGCTCGTTGTACTCCCAGAGGGCGGCCTCCTCGACGGTCCCGTCGCTGATGGCCTCGACGGCCTGTTCGCCGGCGTACTGGCCCGCGTATGCCGCCCCGGCGATGCCGCCGCCGGTCGTCGGGTTGACGTGGCCCGCGGCGTCCCCGGCCGCGATGAACCCCGGCGCGACCGCCGAGTCGTACGGCCGACGGGTCGGCAGCGCCGCCCCGAGTTTGTCCTCGACGGTGGCGTTGTCGAACTCGGGACGTTCGTTCAGATCACGCCGTAGCGCGTCGACCAGTTCCATCGGTTCCTCGTTCATCTGGAACCCCAGTCCGGCGTTTATCTCGGTGTCGGTCCGCGGGAAGTACCAGATGTATCCCGCCGAGCGCTCGGTCGGTTTGAACACGAGGGCGTCGTCCCACTCGACCGGTTCGTCGACGTGGATGACCTCCCGATAGGCCGAACAGAACTGCGAGTACTGGACGTTCGTGTCGAAGGTCGCGTCCGCCAGATCGGCTTTGTCCTGCAGTATCGACAACGCGCCCGCGCCGTCGATGACCATCTCAGTGTCGTAAGTGATGTGGTCGCCTTTTCGCGTCGCTTCCAGACCCGTCACCTGACCGGTCGCGTCCTGCTGTACGTCCTGGACGACCGTATCGAAGTGGAAGTCGACCCCGGCGGCTTTGGCCCCCTCGATCAGTCGCCGGCCGTAATCAAAGCGGTCGATGACCGCGAGTTCACCCGGGACCGGGATGTCGACGACGGTGTTCTGTGTCGGTATCTCGAATCGGCCGTGGTCGACGCCCGTGTTTGTGAACGAGGGCTCGATGCGGCTCTTGGGAATCGCCTCCGGGAAGGCGCTGGCCCCTTTCAGCGCGTCCCCGCAGGCGATGTGTCCCGCCTCGTCGGCGTCTTTCCGCTCGACGATAACGGCGTCGAGCCCCTCGTTCTGGATCGTCGCCGCGGCGTAACACCCGGTCGTTCCGGCCCCGACGACGGCCACGTCGTACTCGTGGGTAGTCATGCTAACCCCTGATGGGTCGACCGGCAAAACTCTTTAGATACCACGCGTCGTCTGACGGTATCTGGCGGCCATTCTGTCCTCTCACCGCGGACGGATCGACGATAAAGCGTTTTGTAGTGGATGGTCGTACGGCCCTGTATGAGCGAGTACACTGTCGAGTTCGTCGGGACGGGCGAGAGCATCTCCGTCTCGGACAAAGAGACTATCCTGAGTCGCTGTATCGAGGAGGGCATCGCTCAGGAGTACTCCTGCCGCGTCGGGATGTGTCTGGCCTGTTCGGCGAAGATCATCGAGGGCGACGTGACACAGCCCGCCGCCCGTGGACTCACCGACGAGGAACGGGAGTCCTACGCGCTGACCTGTATGGCCCGCCCCCAGAGCGACCTGAAACTCGACCGCGGGAAGTACCCGCCGAGCATCGAAGACGACGTGACCGAGGCCGGGTCAGCCGGGACCGACGCCGCTGCCGACGACTGACCCCTAGAGCCGACTACTCCTCACTGCTGGTCGCACCGTCGAGAGTATCCCGCGGGTCGCCGGGAATACCTTCCGCAGGCGTTCCCGCGGCAGCGCCACTGCAGTCGTCCGCGTCGAAATCGTAGTTCGGATTCGTGACGACGAGCCCCTCGGACGGGACGGCCAGCCCTATGCTCTTGCCCTTCGGCCCCGCAGTGCTGCGGTCGGCCGCGGTGACCGTATCGGCCGTCTCGGTCACGCCACCGCCGTTCACACCGACGAGTGTCACGTCCAGACCCGAGTCGAGTGTCGCGTCGGGCGCGCCGACGTGAGCCTTCCCGCACCCGTAGAACGTGATATCGGCAGGATCAAGCGCCGCGGGCGAACAGTCGACGGCTATCTGTCGGTTCAGTGCCATTTCGACGCCCGCCCCGCTGGCACGGAGCCTGATCGACACTGTCTCCGTCCCGTCGGTCGGTGCCGTACACGTCGCCGTCACGTCGCCCGAGGGATCCAACTCCAAAGACCCGCTCCGGAGTGCTATCGGGGCTTGCGCGTCAGTCAGTCGGACGCTGTCGAGGTCGACATCCGCCGGGAAGTTGTCGGTCACCTCAAGCAGTGTGATCGGTTCACCGGCGACCGTTCCCTCCGCCGGCGTTCGGTCCTGAATACCGAGGTACGCGCGTTCGTCGGCGGCGACTGCCGCACCGACGCCGCGGTCGGCCGAGACGGCGCTGAACCCGCCACTGCCGACGAGCAGGCTCACCGCGAGGACGAGTACTGCGCCGTACAGCAGGTTCCGGTTCATACTAGTCCCCTATCTCGGGCGGTTCGGCGTCCGATCCCAGTTGCATCTCGGTTCGACTGTAGTACGTATGAACGAGCGCGGAGACGAGGACCGACGTCGCGACGAACAACCCCCATCCGAACGGGGGGACGAGCGTGAGCGGGTACACGCCCAGCAACGCGCCGACGAGCAACACGACGTTCACCGAACTGAGCCCGAGGTAGTACTGGCTCCACGGGACATCCCGGTCGGGGACGATTTCGAGGTACACGTCGGCGTTGTCGGCCCTGTCGGTCAACTCGATGACTCCTTTCCGGTCGTCGAACGTGACGATACCCTTCTCGTCCATCTTCGGTAGATGGAACTGCTGGAGCGACGTGTAGACGCGCTTTCTCTCGGCCGACGACACCTCCTCGAGACTGATACCGTTCTCCCACGCCGCGACGGCCTCCGAGAGGTCACCGAGGTCCGCCCGCTCCCCGTTCTGATAGAGGTGATGCAAGGCAAACCGCCGGCGCTGGTTGCTAAGAATCTCGAAGGTTTCATCCCGAGAGAGCGGCACAGCCGACTCGTCCGTCTCTCGCTCGCTCGCTTGCTCTGTCACTGGTTCTACTGGCTCCGAAGGGGGAGCAATGCCCCCGGAAGACTTTGACATCCCGTCCCACCACACGTACGAATGACACTATCGAACCAGTATAAAATTAATGAAGGTTTCCGGAAACTGCCGCTAAACGGCTGTTTCAATGGTGCGAGACGACAAATATCCAATAATCGTATTTATTGAGTGATGTAATATGTGGAATGCAGTAGAATGAGAGTTGTCAGATTACAAGCGGCTGTTTTCAAACAGTCTTTGAGCACTCTCGGTCGGTTCAACGACTGCTTGAACAGCGTTCAAGCCCTCTGTGAGAAGCTATCAATCGGCATAATACAAGGTGGAAAGCGGTCCCATCACCACCCGAGCGCGCCTCGGAGACAAACCCGGTCGGCAGTTACCGGGGTGGGGCTCGGGGCGCGTGGTAAAACGGTGAAAAACAATGACGAAACGACGCAAGTTCTTGCTCGGGATGGGATCGCTCGCTGCCGGTGGGGCAGCTGCACTGGGTACTGGCGCGTTCTCCTCAGTCGAAGCGGACCGGACGCTCACCGCGGAGACCGCACCCGATGCGGACGCGTACCTCGGGATGGCGGCCCCCGGAGAGCTGGAAAACGACGAGTTCGCAACGGTGGAGGGCTACCCCGAAGGCGAACTCGAACTGCGGTTCGACGGGAGCGGTGGCACCGAAGGAAGCGGTCTGAACACCGACGCCATCTCGCAGTTCGACGAGGTGTTCCGCATCACGAATCAGGGCACGCAACCGGTCGACGTCTGGGTCGACGACTCGGGGATGACCTTCGACGGCAGGGTGACCTTCTACGCGGACGAGGACCCCGCCGCATCCATCGAAGGGGGCGAAAACAGCGTCCGACTCGGCGTCGGTGACTCCCTCGACGTCGGGTTGGAGTTCGACACGACGCGGTCGGACGACGACGACTCCATCATCAACAGCCCGGGCGAACTCATCGCCGACGAGGACTCGGTCACGATTCACGCCGACGAGACGACCGAACCGGTCGAAGAACCCTCGTAGGGTCAGCACAACCTGATCACTTCTTTCAACGGATGGAAGCGACAGAGTCCCGTGGTTCGCATACGTACCTGTACCGCCCTGTAATTGCCCAAAGTAGTATTTGAGTTGATGGTTAATAACGCATCAATGGACTGGCGTGATGGGGTGAAAAAGGGACTCGCAGTCGCGGCAATCGTGATCGTCGTCTCGCTGGTCCTCGGGCAGTTGTTCGGCCAACCCGTCCTCCTGAGTTACGTCACCAGCGACAGTATGGAACCGACTATCCAGACGGGGGACGGGTTCGTGACCGTCCCGACGGCGGCCGCGGACGCCGTCGAGGAGGGTGACGTAGTGGTGTACCGCGCGGAGCAGATTCAGGGCGGCGGCCTCACGACACACAGGGTCGTCGAGGAGACTGACCGTGGGTTCGTCACACAGGGCGACAACAACCCCTTTACCGACCAGGATAGCGGCGAACCGGTAGTCAAGCGCGAACAGATCGTCGCCGTCGCGTGGCAGGTCGACGGAGGGGTCGTCACCATCCCGGGCCTGGGCTTGCTCGTCGGCGGGATTCAGAACGTCCTCGTAACCGTCCAGCGGACGCTGTCGAGTTGGCTCGGCATCCCGACGCTCGTCGGCGTCCAAGGCCTCGCGTACCTCATCTTCGCGCTGACCGTGGGGCTGTATCTACTCGACCGGCGATACAGCACCGACCGGCGGCGCGAGCGGAGTCGAGAGCGCAACAGCGGCCTCAGCGCCCGTCTGGTCGTCGGGATGATGGCCGCCTCGTTGGTCTTGGCCGCGACAGCCGCGATGGTCGGACCGGCCGGCCCACAGTCGTTCGACGTCGTCAGCGCCGACTTCGAGTCCGAGCGGTCGGACGTGATCGAGCGCGGAACCGCCGAGAGCCTCCAGTACACCGTCGGCAACGGCGGGCAGGTTCCCGTCTACGTGTTCTTCGAGGAGGGGAGCGAGAACGTATCAATCGACCCACGAGAGGCCCGTATCGGCAGTACCGACTCCGTCAACGGGACACTCACGCTGCGTGCCCCGTCCGAGACCGGGTCCTACCGCTTTTTCGTCACGGAGTACCGGTATCTCGCGGTGCTGCCGCAGTCACACGTCTTCGCGCTGTACGAACTCCACCCGTGGGCGCCCATCGCCGTGATAGACGCGATGATCGGCGTCCCGTTCTACGTCGTCGGTCGCCTGCTGATCGGCACCGGACGGGTTCGCCGTCGGTCGAGAGACGACGGTCCGGGGATACTCGACCGGGTCCGAGCGCGGTTCCGGTCGTAGCGGGGTCGCTCTCTCCTTTCAGAGCGCCGAAAAGATTAATGAGTTTCGTGTCTATTATTCGAAACTATGGGGTCAGGTGGCATCCGCGTCCGCTCAGTCGTCGATAGGTACTACTTCGCAGTGGTCGGCGTCGCGCTCATCCTCGTGGTGGTGGGTGGGGTCACGACGTACAGCGCCTACACGGCGAACGAGACGGAGACGCGAAACTCGACAGAGGTACTGTCTTCTTGGGAATCGACAGCGGAGTACGACCACCAAGCGACGGCCGTCAGTTCGACACGGACCTTCTCCGCCGGCGAGACGTTGGCCGACAGGTCCGTCTACTTCCGGTCGGTCGCACCGGTTCTCGACGGCGAGTTCGAGTACACGTACACCGCCAGTGAGGGCGGTGACGTGACGGCGAACGCGACCGTCGAACTGGTCGCCAAGTCCGTCGACGAGAGCGGGACGACGGAGTACTGGCAGTTCACCGAGACGGTGGCAAGCAACGGGACCGGACTCGGGCCCGGCGACGTGCTCTCGGTGTCTTTCGCCCGGAATATGAGCGAGGTAGCGAACGCCGTCGAGGACGAGCGACGGGCGCTCGACGGCCCGGGCACGACCGAGACGTACTTCCGGACGACGGTGTCGCTGCGTGGGACGCGGAACGGACAGACAGTCGACCAGCGCCGCACGTACCGGCTACCGGTCACATTCGAGGACAACGTCTACCGCGTGAACGATACTGGACCGATTCGCTACGACAACCAGACGACCGAGCAGGCGACCCGGTCGGTCGCGGTCCCGCCGGGTCCGCTCCGTCGGTTCGGCGGCCCACTCGCGCTGTTCGTTGGCATCGTCGGAGCTATCGGCCTCGTGGTGTCTCGCTACACAGGACGGCTCGACGTGAGCGAGGACGAGCGGGCGTCCCTCGCGTACCGACGGGAGCGCGCGGAGTTCGACGAGTGGATCACGCGAGTGCGGGCACCGCCACAGACGGTCGAGGACGCCGAGCGGGAGGTCGAGACGACGACGCTCGCCGGATTGGTCGACCTCGCTATCGACACCGACCGCCGCGTCCTCGAACTCGACGCCGGGGAGCGGTACGTCGTCCACGACGGGGACGTCCGCTACACCTTCGAACCCCCGGAAGCGGCGACTGTGACTGACCCGCTGGCCCCCGAAGGCGGGGACGACGCCGGTCGGAACCCTGCCGACGGGGGAACAGCGGAGCAGAAATCCGGGAGCGACGGCGAGAGACCGGACTGATCAGTCGTCCGCCGCCGCCTCGTCCGCCTGCGAGGGCGGCCCGGAGTGGTGGTCGTTCGCTATCTCGCGGAGGCGGGGCGATATCGCCGGCACGTCGCTCTCGTCGATGCCGCCGCGCGCCTCTATCTCGTCGGTGTCCATCGGGAACGTCCGGTGGTCGTAGTGGATGTCGATGCCGGCCTTCGCGCCCTGTCCCATCGCGACCGGAATCTGGTTGTGTCCGGGGACCACGTCGCCGACGGCCCAGACGCCGTCGACGCTTGTCTTGCCGTGGTCGCCCACCGCTATCTCGCCGCTATCGGTCAGCTCACAGCCGAGTTGTTCGGCCAGTGCCGTGTTGTACTCCGAGCCGTACATCGCGAAGCCGCCGCGGTACTCCCGCCGCTCACCGTTCTCGAACTCGATAGCCTCGAGCCAGCCGTCGTCGCCGTTCTGGATACCGGCCACCTCGGCCTCGACGATGTCGATGGGGTGGGCCCGGACCTGTTCGTCGGTCTCCGCGGACCACGTGGGGTCGTCCCCGCGCAGGAGGATGTCCACCTCGGGGGTGAAGTTCAACATGATCATCGCGACGTGGGCCGTCGCCTCGCCGTGGCCCATCACGTAGACCGGTTCGTCGACGAACATGTAGGCGTCACAGTGGAGACAGTAGTGGAGTCCGGCCCCCGTCCGCGGGAGCGGCGGGTCCGGCCGCTTGTCGCTGAAGCCGGTCGCGAGGACGACGGCCTCCGTCTCGACTGTGACGTCGCCGGCTTCGACACGGAAGGAGCCGTCGTCGAGTCGCTCGATGCTCTCGACGAAATCGCGGTAGTAGGCGGCACCGTACTCCTGAATCTGCTCGACACCAGTCTGTAACCACTCGACGCCCGAGACGTCCTCGGTCACACCGACGACGTTGTGGGTGTCTTTCATCATCGCCGCCCGGCCGCCGCCGCGGTTGATCATCGCGGTGTCGTGGCCCAACCGTGTCGTGTACAGGGCCGTCGTGAGTCCGGCGGGTCCGCCGCCGACGACGGTCACCTCGTACGTCTCGCTGTCAGTCATCACTACGGGATAACCGGGCGAGCAGTATAATAGTCAGGTTAGCCGGCGCTCACCCCGTTTTCGGCTTGCCACTGTCGGGGTGGCACACGGCAGATACCCGAAGGGTAGGCCATATATGCTATGCGGCCGTACGTAGAGACGAGACTGCGTCCCACCCCACCTACAAACTATGACAAGCCGTGTATACCGACTCCACTCGACGCTGGAACTGCCTCTCGAAGACGTCTACGACCACTTCGAGGACCCGGACCTGCCCGAGGAGATCGACGACATCGAGATCACTCGGCGAAACAACACGCTCATCCTCAGCGCCGTCGCCGCCGACGGGAACATGAGCAAGTACACCCCAACGGCCCAATTGAAGGCCTCGGTCACCGAGAACCGGGTGTACGAGGAGGACCCGGAGGAGTTCAACGGTCCCGGTGGGGGATCACCGAACAGCACTGGCGGCCCACAGTGGGGGGCGTTCGACGAGGAGGAGGAGGAAAAACCCGAGTCCGAACTCGTCGAGTACGCCTGTTTCAAGGGTGACCGGGAGACGGTCCTCCAGAACACGGCCCTGCAGTACCCGATGTTCACCGTCCTCGAAGGCATCGCACGGATCGCCGAGAAGGGGACGCTGACGGCCATCGTCGCCATCGACGAGGAACTCGAAGCCATCCGCATCGTCGACGGCGAGACCCGCCCCGCGACCATCACCGTCACCGAGGAACCCGGTGACGATCAGGGCGACGGCGGCGTCGACTGGCGGGACAACAAGTTCATCGACTGATTCTCAGTCCCGGTAACGGAACGTGACGACCGTGTTCATCCCGTCGGTACCGTCGACCGACTCCGCTTCGACCGCCAGTCCGAGAACAGCGTCCTCGCCGACGGTGTCGGTGACTAGCGCGCGGAGGTCCCCCGCGTCGGCACCAGCCTCGCGGACACCAACCCGAACTCGGTCCCGATTTCGCGTCGTCTCGACTACCTCGTACCCTGCGTCCTCGAACGCCGACTCCAGTTCGGTCAGTTCCATAGCGGCCGTTCGACGACCACGAGCAAAAAACCACCAGTCAACTCCGTAACCGCCGGACGGCCCAGCGATATGTGTGTCGTGGTACCACAGCGTATCGGCTGGCGAACCCGAAAAACACTTACTACGCGGTCTAATTACATCTCATTACACGATGACAGAGACAACCGAGTTCCCGGACTACCTCGACGTCGACTACACCGACGGCGAGGGCGAGAGTCCCGAGGACTACCCGACGATCAACGACAAGATAGAGAAGGCCATCGAGGTCACCAAAGTCGGCCTCGAACAGTACGAGAACCCGGTCGTTATGTGGACCGGCGGCAAGGACTCGACGCTCACGCTGTACTTCGTCAAGGAGGTCGCCGAGCGTTTCGACCTAGAAGTCCCGCCGGTCGTCTTCATCGACCACTACCAGCACTTCGACGAACTCATCGACTTCGTCGAGCACTGGGCCGAGGAGTGGGACCTCGAAGTCATCTGGGCGCGTAACACGGACGTCGGCGACTACGTCGACGAAAACGGCCTCACGCCGGGCGACGACATCCCCGTCTCGGACCTCTCGGAACACAACCAGCACCACGTCCGCAACATCCTCGAGTACGAGGAGGACACCTTCCCGTTCCTGCTTGACACCTACGTCGGCAACCACCTGCTGAAGACCGTCGCGCTCAACGACACCATCGAGGAGCACGACGTCGACGGCATCCTCAGCGGCATCCGCTGGGACGAGCAGGAGTCCCGCGCCGACGAGACGTTCTTCTCCCCGCGCCACGACCCGGACATCTACCCGCCCCACGACCGCATCCAGCCGATCCTCCAGTTCATGGAAGCCGACGTGTGGGAGGCCTTCTGGAACTTCGTCGTCCCGGACACCGTCGAGGGCTACCCCGAGGACGGCTACGTGCCGCAAGGTCAGGACGACCTGCCCGAGGGCATCGCAAAGGAGGACATCCCCGTCTCGCCGAAGTACTTCGCCGGGTTCCGGAGCCTCGGCAGTGAAGTCTCGACCGACAAGTCCGCCGAGGAGCCGGCCTGGCTCCAGGACATGGCCAACACCACCGAGCGCGCGGGCCGCGCCCAGGACAAAGAGGACCTGATGGAGCGCCTGCGCGACCTCGGTTATATGTAACAACCCCCACTTTTTTCCGTCGAGGGGGTCGCTGCGCGACCCCCTCGCGCAAAAA
>NZ_WPCA01000132.1 GCF_009741825.1 Halapricum sp. CBA1109 | reverse complement strand
TGCAGTCGGCTGGTCCCGGGACCCATCCGGCGGCACAACGCCGCCAAGTTCGTCCGTCGCGTTGCTCGCGGTGGTCGCCGTCGTCGCCGCCGTCGTCGGCGGACTCCTCGGCTTCCTCGGCCTCGTCGTCGTCACCGTCGTCGGCCGGCTCGGCGTCGGTCGTCGCCGCGCCACCGGTGGCGGGGACGGCCGCAGCCTGGTCGACGGCCTCGTCGATGTCGACGTCCTCGAGTGCGGCGATGAGCGCCTTCACTCGGGACTCCTCGACGTCGACGCCGGCGGCCTCGAGGACGCCGGTCAGATTCTCTTCGTTGATCTCTGTGTCCGATTCGTTCAGGATGAGTGCTGCGTAAACGTATTCCATTGTTGTCACCTTGTGTCGTTAGAACATCTCTCCGAGCGCGTCGCCGGCGTCGCCATCGTCGTCGCCGTCGTCGTCGGCCGATTCGTCCTCGGCCGCGTCGTCGGCTGACTCCTCGGCTTCGTCGTCGCCGTCGTCGCTCTCGGTCTGGTCGTCGCTCGATTCGTCTGCGGGCGCGTCGAGGTCACGGAGCTCCTCGGGGAGGGCCTCCTGATCGTCGACCTGTGCGGCCAGTGCGCGGACTTGGCCGTCCGCCTTCGAGAGGAGGTCCGGCATAACGGACTCGTCCTCGATGGCCGCCTCGATACCGAGGCTCTTGGCCTCGCCGCTGGCCTTGCCCAGCACCGCCGGCAGGGTCTGTGCGGTCGGGAAGACGGAGTTGATCGCGAGGTTGCGCGCTCGCGCGACGGCCGTCTCCACGTCGCTCTGGTACTGCTCGGCGTCGAGTTCGAGGTCCTCGGGCTCGAACAGCACGCCGTCGGCGTAGACGGCGCGCAGGTCGAGGCCGACTTCCTTCGGCTCGATGCCCATCTCCGAGAGGACGTTCGAGAGGTCGGCCGACACTTCCTCGCCGGCTTCGAGGACAGTGCTGTCCTCCATAACCTGAATCGAGCCCTCTTGGATGCGGGCGTTGGCACCGACGGCCTGGAGTTCGCCGACGAACGGTCCGGGGTCGACCCCCGTGTCACCCTCGGGGATGACGATGTCGTTCGGCGCGATTTCGCCGGCGTTGATCGGGGCCGACGTCTTCGAGGCTTCGAGCTGTTTGTACAGCCCGAAGGGGTTGTCGTTGGTCCCGATGAGGCCGACGTGGCCCGAGATGTAGCCAGTCAGTTGCTCGAAGCCGCTGTCGACCTCTTCGAGCGCGCGCTCGAGGAGGGTGTTGCGGCTGACGCGGAGTTCGGCGGTCCCGTACAGGTCCCGGCGCATGTCCTGGAGCTGTTGGCTCGGGATGCCAGTCAGGTCGACGACGCCGACGCTGTCGTACTGCTTCAGCGTCTCTATCAGCGCGTCGATTTCCTCGCGTTTCCACTGCGGGATGGTCTCGGTCTTGCGCTCGGATTCGGCGCTCATTTAGGCCACCTCCACGGCCGGACCCATGGTCGTTTTCACGTACACGGTGTCGATGTTCAGCGGCCCCTTCTCCAGGTCGGCGTGGAGTCGGCGCATGATGACGTCGATGTTGCTGGCGATGTCGTCGGCGGACATGTCTTCCGCACCCACGCGGGTGTGGAACGTCCGGCGATCACCACTGCGAACCTGCACCGTGTTTTTCATCCGGTTGACGGTCTCGACGACGTCGTCGTCCGGGGAGAGCGGTTCGGGCATCTTGCCACGCGGACCGAGGATGGTCCCGAGGTAGCGACCGATGTCCTGCATCAGCGCCTCTTCGGCGATGAAGAAGTCGGTCTCCTCGGCGAGGTCCTTGGCCGCGTCGTCGTCGTCTCCGAGGTCGGCGAGTTCGTCTCCGCTGAGGACGTCGTCGGCTGCGTCCTCGGCACGGAGCGCGGTCTCACCTTCGGCGAAGACGACGATAGACGTCTCCTGGCCGGTCCCCTCCGGCAGGACGACGCTCTCGTCGATACGATTCGATGGGTCGTTGAGGTTGAGGTCGCGCAAGTTGATCGCGAGGTCCACTGTCTCCCGGAAGTTCCGGTCGGGTGCGTCCTCGAGTGCGCGAGATACTGCGTTCTCTATTTCCTGATCTGCCATTGTTCACCTCCGTAGTACGCCATACGGCTTCTACGGGTCAGTGAAACAGGCGTCTGCCTGTCTCACCCGGCTACACGCCGATGCGCTATTTAAACCCGTCGAACGGAGGCCGAGCGGGGAGGCACGACCCGCGAGCAGCGGAGGCCGTGAGCGCTAGCGAACGGCCTCGAACGTGTGAACGGGGAACGAATGTGACCCGTGAACGGAGGCCGAGCGGGGCGTATCTCTCCGTGTGAGGGGTAGACTTAATGTGGTCTGATTGGTATGCACTGGCACTCGAATGCGTCTCCGGACGACGCTCGTCGCGCTTCTGTTGCTCATCGCCGTAGTGCTGTCGGGGACCATCTACTTCGGGTTCTCGCTGCACAAGGACGACGTCGTCGAACAGGAGCGCCAGCAGGTGTCGACGGCCGCGAGTGTCGTCGCGACGGACATCGACTCGAGCGTCGAGGGCAAGTCAGACCTCGTCGAACTGTGGACGCGCAACGAGGCGGTCGGGGCCCACGGGACGCCCGCACAGCGGACCGCGCTGTCGTCGTTCGTCGACCAGTCGGTGTTCGACGGGGCGTCGGTCGTCCACCGCAACGGGACGATGGTCGCCATCGAATCCCCCGCGACGACTGGACGGGCGGACGTCGTCGGCCGGAACTACAGCGACCGCCAGTACGTCAGGGCAGCCCGGAACGGCACGACCTACGTCAGCGACCCAGTCGATGCGGACACCGGTCGGACCATCGTGGCGATCAGCGCTCCCATCCGTGAGAACGGGGCCGTCGTCGGCGTCCTGACCGGCTCGCTCCACCTCGACCGGACGACGCTGTTCGACGGCGTCGCCGGCTTGAGCCGGTCGAGCAACCGCGTCGTCGTCACGACCAACGACACGACGCTGTACACCGAACCGGGCACGCCCTCGCCCGAGGCGGCGCTGACGGAGACGGCGACCGTCGAGTCGACGGGGTGGACGGTCACCGTCCACGGGAGTCGCGCTCAGTTGACCCGCCGGCTCCAGACAGCGACGCTGTTGCAGTTCGGGGCCGTGCTGGTCGCCCTGCTCTCCGTCGCCGTCGTCGGCGTCTGGGTCTCCCGGACGACGATATCCCAACTCGACTCGCTGGTCGAGGGACTGGACGACCTCGAACGCGGCTCATACGGCCGGACGCTCGACCTCTCGGTGACCGACGAGTGGCGGACGATCAGCGACCGCTACAACGGCCTGAGCGACACGCTCCAGCGCCGCGAGTCCCAGCTACAGGTCCTCAACCGCGTCCTCAGACACAACCTCCGCAACGATATGAACGTCGTCACCGCCCACGCCGAGAGCATCCTCGCCAACGAGGAGGCGTCAGAATCAGTCACCGAGAACGTCGAGAAGATACACGCGACCGCTCGCCGACTGATCGACACCAGCGAGCACGCCCGGGCGTTCTACGAGGACCTGCTCAGCGACGGCGAGCGCGAACCGGAACCGACCGACGTGACGGCGATAATCGAGACGCGCGTCGAGACCCTCCGGGCGGAGTTCCCCGAGTGTACCCTCCAGACGGACCTCCCCGAGCGCGCGATGGCCCTCGATACGACCGTCCTCCCCATCGTCGTCGAGGAGTTGATCCACAACGCCATCGTCCACAACGACCGGCCGGCGGACGAGCGGACCGTCGCCGTGTCCGCGCGCGTCGACCGCGAGGGCTCGCTCGGCGACCACGGCGAAGTCGTCGTCGACGTGACCGACAACGGTCCCGGCATCCCGATGGTCGAGGAGGCGCTGTTGACCGACGAACTGGAGGAGACGCCCGTCGAACACGGCAGCGGTCTCGGCGTGTGGCTGGTCAACTGGCTGGTCCATCGACTCGGCGGGACGGTCGAGGCCCACAGCGGTATCGAACGCGGGACGACGGTCACCGTCCGGGTGCCCGCCGCACCGCCGGAGGCGTAGCCGCCGCTTTCGGACGAGAGTAGCGAAAAACGAGTTGTCGACGAGTGGGGCCTACGCGGCCGCTTCTTCGGCGAACACGCCGAAACTCACTGCGTTCGGTTTCGAGCGTTTCCGTCGTCGACCGCGGCTTACGCCGCGGCCTCCTCCGCAAACACGTCGTCGTATTCGCCGGCGTCGATCTTGGCCTTGAACTCGCGGGGGTTCTCCCCCTCGATGGTCACGCCGAGACTCGTGCAGGTGCCGACGACCTCCTTTGCCGCGCCCTTGAGGTCGTAGGCCAGCAGGTCCGGGAGCTTCTGCTCTGCGATCTGTCGGACCTGATCGACGGTCAGGTCGGCGACGAACTCCTCGTGGGGTTCGCCCGACCCGGTCTCGAAGCCGGCCTCGTCCTTGACGAGTTCGGCCGTCGGCGGGACGCCGACCTCTATCTCGAAGCTGCCGTCGTCGTCGTAGTCGACGGTGACGGGGACTTCGGTGCCGTCGAAGGCCGCTGTCTGGTCGTTGATCTCCTGTACGACTGCCTGAACGTCTACCGGCGTCGGTCCGAGCTCCGGACCGAGCGGCGGGCCAGGGTTGGCCTGGCCGCCGGGAACGAGAACTTCGATAGTGCCAGCCATACCTCACACTCCGTCGGGGCGGGTTTAAGAATTGCTTTTCCCGTCCGACCTACGCGATGGAGACGCCGTTGCGCGAGAGGTACGCGCTGGCGGCCTTGATCTCCACCGGACTGCCGATGATCCGAACCCGTGGCCCCTCCTCGCTGATCGTGAGCGTGTACCGGTCGGTGAGGTCCTCACGAAGCCCCTCGAGCGTCTCCGGCGGCAACAGGATCTGCGTGCTGTCCCGGAGCGTGGCCACGTCTTGCATACTCGAACGTCTGCTCGCCCCGTGTATTAGTGTGTCGAACTACGCTGCCGCCGTCGAACTCCGAGCGAACCGCAAAACCGCTATTGTCACGCACAGAACTTTGTTTCTCGAATACTTCGACGGAATAGATTCGGCCGCCGGTGGCTCCGGACGGAAGCCCTTTTGACCAGCGATAGCCCAGTAGAGGACAATGGGGCTCGAAGAGGAGATCGAGGACATCGAACAAGAGATCGCCGAGACGCCCTACAACAAGTCCACGGAGGCGCACATCGGCCGATTGAAGGCCAAACTCGCGGAGAAAAAGGAGAAACTCGAAGCACAACAGTCCGGTTCCGGCGGCGGCCCGGGGTACGCCGTCGAGAAACACGGCGACGCGACGGTCGCCTTGGTGGGCTTTCCCAGCGTCGGCAAGTCGACGCTGATCAACGCGATGACCAACGCCGACAGCGAGGTCGGCGAGTACGAGTTCACGACGCTCAACGTCAACCCGGGGATGCTCCAGTACCGCGGCGCGAACATCCAGATGCTGGACGTGCCCGGCCTGATCGAGGGGGCCGCGAGTGGTCGCGGCGGCGGGCAGGAGGTCCTCTCGGTCGTCCGCACCGCAGACCTCGTCGTGTTCGTCCTCTCGGTGTTCGAGATCGACCAGTACGAGCGCCTGTACGAGGAGTTGTACGCCAACAAGGTCCGTCTCGACGCCGAGCCACCGCGAGTCTCCGTCCGGAAGAAACACAAAGACGGTATCAGCGTCAACGCCTCGGTCGACTTGGATCTGGACAGAGACACCATCAAGAACGTGCTGCGGGAACACGGCTACGTCAACGCGGACGTGACCATCGGCGATCAGGTCGACATCGACCAACTCATCGACGGCATCCAGGACAACCGCGAGTACCTCCCCTCCATCGTGACGGTCAACAAAGCCGACCTCATCGAGCCAGAGTACAAGGAGACCGTCGACGAGAACCTCCGGGCCCACGACATCGACCCGGAGGAAGCCATCTTCATCAGCGCCCACGAGGAGAGAGGGTTGGACGTGCTCAAAGAGCGCATCTACGACGAACTCGGCCTGATGCGCATCTATATGGACAAGCCCGGTCGCGGCGTCGACAGGGACGAACCGCTGATGCTGTTCGAGGGCGACACCGTCGGCGACGCCTGTGAGAAACTGGGCGGGCGCTTCGAGGAGCGGTTCCGATTCGCCCGCGTCACGGGTCCGAGCGCCCAACACGACGAACAGCAGGTCGGCCGCGACCACGAACTCGCCGACGAGGACGTCCTCAGGATTCTGGTCGACCGCTGATGGACGCCCCGAAGCGACGCCTGCTGGCCGTTCTCTCCCTCGGTGTCCTCCCGTGGAACCTCGTGGGCGCGCCCGGCGCGTGGACGGCGTTTCTCTCTGTCGGGTTCGTCAACCTCGCGCCGCCGCGGAACCTCGTGACGATATACGACTACGTGTTCGTGTTCACGGGCGGTCTCCCCGAGTATCTCCTCGCGTGGCCGCTGGGCCTCCTGATGTATCTCGCGGCGCTGGGCGCGGCCGCTCTCGCCGTCTTCGACATCGAGGACCCGCGCGTGACGGCCGGACTGCTCGCGCTCTTCGCGGTCAGTCAGGCGGTGTTCGCGCGCGGGTTCGCGTCCCGGCCGGGGTACACCGTGGTTCCCGTCGCGACCATCGCGGCCGCCGTCGTTCTCTGGTGGTTCTACTGGCCGCTCGTTCGGGAGTCGGTCCTCGGCGGGCGGTAGCGTCCGGTAGCCTTTTCGATCCGCCGCTTCACGTTTCGGATATGGACGGTATTCTCGACCACACGATGGTCCGCGTCGAGGACCTCGAGGAATCGATCGACTGGTACACGACACACCTCGATTGGGAACTCAAACGCAAGAGCGAACACTCCTCGTTCACGCTGGCCTTCCTCGGACCCGAGAATATGCACGAGGACGGCGCAGTCCTCGAGTTGACGTACAACCACGACGGCCGCAGCTACGACTTCGGCGACGCGTGGGGTCACATCGCCGTCCGGACCGACGACGTCTACGACGCCTACGAGCAACTGATGGACGAGGGCGTCGAGGACTACCGCGACCCGGACTCCTGTGGCGGGCAGTACGCCTTCGTCCGGGACCCGGACGGCCACGAGATCGAGATCGTCGAGCGCGACCACGGCGCGCCGTTCTCGATCGACCACACGATGATCCGCGTCGAGAACGTCGACGAGTCCATCGGCTGGTACACCCGGAAACTCGACTACGAGATGTTCCGCCGCAGCGAACACGACAGTTTCTCGCTGTACTTCCTCAAGCCTCAGGACGCCCCCGAGGAGGCGATGTCGATGGAACTGACGTACAACCACGACGGCCGGTCCTACGACTTCGGCGACGCGTGGGGTCACGTCGCCGTCCGCGCCGACGACGCCGAGTTAGAGGAATACTGGGAGATGCTGATGACCCGCCACGCCGAGGACTACCGCGACCCCGAGGACTGTGACTACAACTACGCGTTCACCAAAGACCCCGACGGCCAC
>NZ_WPCA01000004.1 GCF_009741825.1 Halapricum sp. CBA1109 | reverse complement strand
GGGGCGCTGTCGGGCGACGGTAACGAGAGCTTTTCCACGGAACCGGACGACAGCGGTGGCGAGAGTGGTGCCGCGGATTCCGGCGACGACAAAGGCGATGCAGCCGACGGATCCCACCGCACCCGCCGGGCGGTGCTCGCGGTGGGACTTCTGGGCGGCCTCGGTACCGGCGGGTGGTACCTCCGCGAGCAGTTAGCAGGCGACGACGGGTTCGAACCGCCCGACCACTCTGTCAACGACATCTCCGGGAACTCCGGGTCGGACACGGAGACGGACGAGCCGACGGCGTCGACGCCGGACGACGGCGGATCGGGGGATCCCGACGGCGGGTCCGCGGACGGGACGGACGTCGGCGGCGCGCCGATGTTTCAGTACGACCTCGCCAACACCGGGCACGCTCCCGATGAGGACCCGCTCAGAGGGACCGACGACCCCCACCCGGAGTCCGGAATCCGTATCGATTGGGGGCGGACACTGGGCGAGGAACTCCCCGCGGGACCGGCCGTCGTCGACGGGACCGTCTACGTCGGCGGGGGTCGCCTCCGGGCTATCGACGTCGCCACGGCGTCCTCGGACTGGGGGTTCGACACCGTCGGGCGCGTCGACACCACCCCGACCGTCGTGGACGGCACGGTGTACGCCTCCACACAGGGCGGGCGCGTCTACGCCGTCGACGCCGAGTCGGGCACCGAACGGTGGCAGTACGAGGTCGAGACCTACCCCGACCTGCGGTGTCCGCCGGTCGTCGCAGACGGCGTCACCTACGTCGGGACGCCGGACAACAAGCTGATCGCGCTGGACGCCGCCAGCGGCGAGAAGGTGTGGGAGGCCCCGGTCGACGGCGAACAGCACGAGAACGGGGTGCCGGCGGCCCCGGCGCTGGTCGACGGGACGCTGTACGTCCCGACGAAGGTGGGCACGCTCCACGCCCTGTCGACCGACGGCGGGGCCGAGCAGTGGACGTACGACACCGGCGACGACTGGGTCGCCGCGCCGTCTGTCCTCAACGGCACTGTCTACGTCGCGACCAGCGGCAACCAAGTGTACGCCGTCGACGCCGCAAGCGGCGAGGAGGAGTGGACCTACAGCACGGGTCAGGACCCGTTCATCAGCGAGGGTGTCTCCGACGACGTCTACTCCTCGACGGCGGTGGCGAACGGCACCGTCTACGTCGGGTCGTACAACAACGGGCTCCACGCCATCTCGGCCGCCGACGGGACCAGAGAGTGGCGCAGACACCTCAACGAGGACGGGATGCAAAACGACGTGACCGGCTCCCCCACCGTCGCCGGCGGGACGGTGTACGTCGGGAGCTACGACAACAACATCTACGCGCTGGACGCCGCGGACGGGACGGAGTACTTCCGGCTCGGGTCGGAGTTCGGCGACGACGTGGCCGCGTCACCAGTCGCCGTCGACGGCTACGTCTTCTACGGGTTTATGGACGGACGCTTCCGGGCGTTGACGGGCGGCTAGCGGCGGCTCTCGTCACTCGGAAACGAACAGATCCGGCGACGCTCCGGCAGGAGACGCCAGTGAGGCCGACCATATTGTATATTGATTACAATACAGCGAGAGACGGGGGGTCAGCTCTCGGCGGAGGGGGCGGCCTCGGTCTCCTCGTACTTGCGCTCGAACTCCTGGATGAGTTGCCCCATCTTGGCGTACCAGTCGTTGAGAAGCCGCTGCATATCGTCGGCTATCTTCGAAGGGTCGGTCGGTTTGTAGACGTGGTAGTAGCCGCCCTGATCGTAGTTGACCTGTTCTTTCTGGATGAACCCGGCCTGCAGGAGGCGCTGGACCGCCCGGTAGGCCGTCGAGCGTTCGCGGTCGACGGCCGCCGCTATCTCGTCGACGGTGAGCGGGTCCTCGGCGTCTACGAGTGTCTTGAATATCTCCTTGTCGAGCTGTTTGAGGCCGTGGAAACACTCCAGCAACCCCTCACAGACCATATCCTGCTGGAGTTGTTCGGTCATCGAGTCCGGCATTGGTATCGGGGACACGTACGCGCCCGACGGACAAAAAGATTCGTGTATGGATGACACAATCCCGCGCTATCTGTGCTCGACAGAGGGGGTCGACGCGGACGCCTCCGCTCGGAGAGCGGTGACACTGCTGTAGACGACGGCCCCGCTGACCAGCAGCGCCGACCCGAGGATCAACAGGAGGCTGACTGTGTCGAAGACCGGGATATCGTAGACGGAACCGATCTCACGGATGGCGACCGCCAGCGACCCGCCCAGCAACATCAGCCCGAAGTACACCTTGATCTCGTCCTCGTCGACG
This sequence comes from Halapricum sp. CBA1109, assembly GCF_009741825.1. Classification (GTDB taxonomy): domain Archaea; phylum Halobacteriota; class Halobacteria; order Halobacteriales; family Haloarculaceae; genus Halapricum. The sequence continues at coordinate 46,779 of NZ_WPCA01000004.1, read as the reverse complement.
ATGCTCGTCGCGGCAGAGCCCAAGCGTGCACCGAAGGCGCTCCCGGCGAGCAACGGGAGGACGATTCCGAGGTTGACGCCGCCGTCCATCGCGTAGAGGAAGCTCCCGATACCGCCGGAGAAGACGATCTCGAAGAGGTCCGTCCCGACCGCGACGGGGACGGGGACGCCGATGAGATAGAACAGTGCGGGCATCCTGATGAAGCCGCCGCCCACGCCGAGCAGCCCCGAGAGGAGGCCGGTCGCGAACGCGACGGAGAGGATCATCCACAGCGAAACCGTGATACCGCCCCGCAGGGACATCATCGGCGGGACGCGGTAAGACTGGATGGTCTTGGCGATGTCGGGGATGTCCTCGTCTCCGTCGGCGGCCGCGGCGTCGTGGTCGACGCCACCGCCGGAGCTACCGGTGACGGCATTGTAGGTGACGAACAGCCCGATACCGCCCAGCAGGAAGACGTAGGTGACGCTGATGACGCTCCCGGCGAGGCCGAGTTCCTCCAAATAGATGACCATCTCCTTGCCGACTTCGATGCCGAGTGTCGTCCCGACGATCATCAACAGCCCGAGTTTGTAGTCGACCTGTCCCAGGTCGCGGTGTTTCAGCGTGGCGATGACGGACGTGCCGAAGACGAACGCCAGACCGCTCCCGACGGCGACGCGGGTCGGGTAGCCCATCACGATGAGCGCGGGCGTGACGAGGAAGGACCCGCCCATCCCGAAGAAGCCGAACAGGACACCGATGAGCAACCCGAACCCGACGAACAGCACGAGCAGTCCGAGGCTGAGACCAAAGACGTCCATATCAGGCGTTCGTGATGCGGTCGACGATACGGTCGCCGAACAGGCGTTCTGCCAGCCCGTACCCGACGTAGAGGACGATTGCTTCGAGCAGTACGACGCCGATCAGAAGCGCCGCCTCGACCGTCGGCGGAACAGCCTCACCGCCGATCATCGCGATACACCTCGAGTCTTGGGCAGCAATGTCTCGATCATACTTTTTCGATCTCGGCTCACTGTAGTCGACAGAGGGTAATAACGGTTTTGAACGTAGCGAGCAATATTACAGAGCCGTATACACGAGCTATCCCACCCGGATACACTCGTAACGTATGCAAATATAGCGCCCTTATCGGCGATATTCTCCCGTTCAGAAGGGCGGTCGACGAGGGCGAGGACGCACTCAGTGTCGGGGGCCGTGGCGGCTCGAAGCCAATTATATTGTCCAATCAAAACAATATTATATACTGGGTGCGAACAGACTGGTATGCGAGCAGTGTACGCGACCGACCTCTCGGCGGCGAGCGAGGCGGCCATCGAGAACGAGACCTGTCTGGAGTGTCTCGACCGCATCGGTGTCGAGGAGATCCATCTGGTGACTGTCGTCCCGTCGAACGTCCACTCGGGGATGCCGGGGATGGACTTCGAGGGGCGTCGCAGACGGGCGTTGGACCGCTACCGCGGCGTGATGGAGTCGGCCGGGTTCGGCGTCGAGACACACGTCGTCCGGGGGACGCCCTACCGACGGATCAACGGCATCGCCGACGCGGTCACGGCCGATATGACTATCGTCGGGTCCCGCGGGCAGAGCCCGCTGGCAAACAGGGTCATCGGGTCGACGGCGCGGAACCTCGCCCGGACGACGGTCGTCCCGCTGTTGGTCAACCGCGTCGAGCGCGAGGCCGAACAGCCGGACGTACTGGCCGAGCACCTGTTTCAGCGTGTCCTGTTCGCCACGGACTTCTCGGAGAACGCCGAGCGTGCGTTCGACGCGTTCTCGTATCTCAGACACGCGACCCAGACGGCCAGGCTCGTCCACGTCCGCTCGCCCAAGGAGCCAGACGTCGACGGCGACCCCGAGTCGCGGCTCCGGGAGCTGGCCGACACGCTGGCACAGTGGGACGTCGACGCCTCGGTCGAGGTGCGCCGAGGCGACCCGGCCGCGAGTATCCTCGACGCCGAGGCGGAGTTCCAGCCGACGACGACGCTGGTCGGGTCCCGCGGACGGAGCCGTCTCAGGCGGCTGTTGCTCGGGAGCGTCTCCGAGGAAGTCGTCGCGGAGGCTCGCGGGAACGTCTTCCTCGTGCCGCCGCCCCGGAGCGCCTGAATCCCCGTCACATCGGGAGACAGCACGCGAGGACGTACCCGAGCGCGAGCGCGAGGACGAGCGACCCCGCCCACGCGCCGACGGTGAGGCCTATCTTCCGGGCGCTGACGGCGTCGCTCCCGCCGACGGCCACGCCGCTGCCGATGATGGCGCTGACGACGATCTCGTTGAACGAGACCGGCACGCCCCAAAAGACGGCGAGTTGCGCGATGAGAAACGAGGGGACTAGCGCCGCGATGGAGCGCCGTGGGCCAAGCGAGGAGTAGTCCTGTGACAGGGACTTGATCATCCGCGGGGCCCCGGTCCAAGAGCCGACGAGGATACCGACGCCACCGCCGGCGAGGACGGCGACGACAGGCAGGATTCCCTCGACCAACGGGAGCAGGGGGCCGACGGCGAGGCCGACCTGACTCCCGCCGGCGGAGAAGGCCACGAGCGATCCCATCGCCAGCAGGACACGCCGGAGCCACCGGCCTCGTCCCGCCGGATGTCCCACGAGACGAGCGCAGCGACGGCCGTGGCAACCAACAGCGTACTCGCGGCCGGGACGAGGAAGCCCGGAACGCCGACGAGACGGCCGGCAAACCCGGCGAGCGACCCCGGCGCACCGCCCGGGCCGAGGCCGACGAACGCCACGTTGGCGAGGACGGCCCCGACGAGAGCGGCGAGAACCGGGACGCTACGGTGTTCAGGGACCGTTGACCGCGGGAGGACGCTGGCGATACCGTAGGCGATACCACCGCCGACGAACGGCGTGAGGACCCAGACGGTGCCGACCTGCGCGTACTTCGACCAGACGGGCGTCCCGCCCAGCGCGAGGCCGACGCCGACGACGGCACCGGTGACGGTGAACGCCGTCGCGATGGGGTAGCCGGTCTTGATACCGACCGCCATCAGCCCCGCGCCGATGAGCAGGACGGTTATCACGCCGGTCGCGGGGAGGGAGACACCGCCGATCAGGCCGCTGCCGACGGCTTCGGAGACGTTCCCGCCCTGTGTCACCGCGCCCGCGAAGCCGAGGACGCCGACGACGAGCGCCGCCCGCATCGTCGAGACGGCGTTGGCACCGACGGCCGGCGCGAACGGCGTCGCACCGCTTGACCCGGCACCGATGACCCACGCCATAAATAGACTGGCGGCTCCGGCGACGACGAAGAGTCCGAGGAGTGTGAGTTCCATCTGTGGTCAGTCGGCACCGGCGGCGACGGGGTCGCGTCGGCACTCTGGCTCCGCCAGTAGCCCTGGAGGTACGCGCCGAGGAACATCCCGGCGATGGCCCAGAGGACGGCGACGTTGCCGACGCCGAAACTGGCGTAGGCGGCCCCGGGACAGATGCCCGAGAGACCCCAGCCGCCACCGAATATTGCCCCGCCGAGGAGGACGTTCCGGTCGAAGGACTTCAGGCGGCGCTGGAACCGGTCGCCGGTCAGCGGCGCGCGCCCGAACAGCCGCGGCGCGAGGAGGTACGTCAGTCCCGTGACGGCCGCGCCGCCGAACATCACGAACACCAGCCCGAAGTCCTCGAACTGGAGGAAATCGAGCACGACTTCCGGCCGGGCCATCCCGCTGTAAGCCAGTCCGAAACCGAACAGCAGACCGCCGAAGAGGACTAGCGGGACGAACAGCGGGTGGCGCTCCGTGGAGGCCATCAGGGGCTCACCCCCAGCGCCGCGACCAGTTGGGCCGTCCCGATGGCCACCGCGAGGAAGGTGGCGACACCGACCAGCGACGTCTTCGAGGCCGAGCCGACGCCACAGACCCCGTGGCCGGAGGTACAGCCCTTCCCGACGCGGGTCCCGACGCCGACGAGGACGCCGCCGACGAGGAGCCGCCACGGCTGTACGTCGGTCGTCCACGCGCCGCCCTGAAAGACCACGGCGTAGACGGCCGCCCCGAGGACGATACCGAGCGTGAACACGATACGCCAGTCCCGGGACGTGATGTACTGCTGGAAGTGGGACACCCCCGAGACGTACGTCAGCGTCGACTCTAAGAACGTGCTCGCGCCGGCGTTTATCGCCGTCCCGAGGAAGATGACCGCGGCCCCGAGGCCGACGAACAGGCCGCCGACGGCGTAGCGACTGATCCCGTTGGGGAAGAGATCGGCGGCCAGTGTCAGCGGGAGTGGATCAGCGACCATCGGTCCGATCAGTCACCCGCGAGCGAGTCCTGACTCGCGGCGCAGTTGTTCGGGCCGAGTTCGAGTGTGAAGGCTTCCTCGTCGTCGACGCTGTGTTGGCCGAGGTTCGTCTCGATTATCTCCTCGTAGTTGGCCGGCCGGGGCGGCATATCCGCGAGGATCTCCTCGACGAAGTCGTCCTCGTCCATTCCCAGCGCGTCCATCTCCTCGCGGAGGTCCCCCAGCGGCGCGGTGTAGGTGCCGTCGGCCGCCGGGACGGCCGCGTCGCTGTAGTGGGCTCCGCCGATCAGGACGTCGTCGTCGAAGGTGAGGATGCGCTCTTGGAGGGTCTCGTAGAGCATCCGGGCGGCGTCGGGCGCGCCCTCGTCGCCCTCCTCTAAATCCGGCCGCGCGACGCTCTCGACAAACAGTCCGTCGCCGGTCGCCAGCAGGCTCCCGTCCAGGAGGTACGACGTCATCCCGGTCGTGTGCCCGGGCGTGTGGACGGCTTCGATGGTGGCGTCGCCGACGTCGAACGTATCGCCGTCGGCGGCGGTCGTCAGTTCGTCGGCGTAGGTCAGCCCGCGGTCGACGGCGGCGGCGGGGACGACGCCCTCGACGCCGGCGTCGTGGAGCTCTCGGACCCCCGAGATGTGGTCGGCGTGGACGTGCGTGTCGATGGCGTACTGCAGGTCGACGCCGAGGTCGGCCGCGTCGTCGAGATAGCGGTCGGTGAACGCCCGGAGCGGGTCGATCACGGCGGCCTCGCCGTCGTCGTACAGGAGGTATCCGAGACACCCTGAAGAGGGGCGCTGGTACTGCAGCAGGGTGCCGGCACCGTCGTAGCCGGTGACCTCGACGGCCTCGTAGATGCTCGCCCAGCCGTTCATCCCGTCTTCGAGGTGGTCCACGTCGTAGCCCAACTCGGCGAGGGTGCCGCCAACGAAGTCGCTGGCGCCGCCTTTCGCACAGACGACGGTGATCTCGCGGTCCTCGGGAATCTGTTCCAGCACGTCCGACTCGACCTCCTCGTCGAGGAAGTGGAAGTACGGGACGTTGATCGATTCGACGCCGTCGCCGTCGATGTGCCACGTCTCGTACTCCGATTCCATCCGGACGTCGAGCAGCGTGACCGCCTCGCCCTCGTCGATGCTGTCTTTCAGCTGTGCCGGTTCGGTCGACTCCACTTCGACGTCGGGAGTCGGGAAGTCTTCGGGGTTCATCTGGTTCACTCACCCGTACCGGGTAGAGACACTAAAGGGTTTGCATAGAAATTCAATTTATCCACAATACAGACGGCAAGAGTAGAGAGGTAATAGCGGTGCAACGGCTCCAGAACTACTCTTAAACAGCCCGAGCTGTTGGGATGGAGTTGAGAGTAGTTTGTAGTGACCACACGAACCAACATTCTTTTACCGGTGGGCCCGGTATTGTGCATTAGCTCCAATACAGACGAGGGAGCGGACAACCCATGAGTGACGCATTCGACATCACGGAGACGCTTGACGTGAAAGGTGAATCGTGCCCGATGCCGGTCGTCAAGACCAAACAGGCGGTAGACGGCGTCGGCGTCGGCGACGTGCTGGAGGTCCTCGCGACCGACAGCGGCAGCATGAGCGACATCGAGGGCTGGGCCTCCGGCACGGACGGCGTGGAACTCCTCGAACAGGCCGAAGAAGGGGACGTGTACAGACACTACGTGCGCAGGACGGAGTGACGATGAGCACGGACACACCGGCGGAGTCGGCGGCCGGGGACGCCCCCTCGCGCGCCGAACTGGCCGCGCGAGTCGAGGAACTCGAGGAGTCCCTCGCGGCGGCCACCGAGGACGACGGCACGAAGAAGATGAGCATCATCGCGACGAAGGGGACGCTGGACATGGCCTACCCGCCGCTGATTCTCGCCAGCACGGCGGCCGCGTTCGGCTACGAGGTGACGGTGTTTCACACTTTCTGGGGACTGGATATCCTCCACGAGGAACACTCGAAAAATCTCAAACTCAGTGCGGTGGGCAACCCCAACATGCCCCTGCCGAACGTCGTCGGGGCCATCCCCGGAATGGACCGCGTGACGACGAAGATGATGGAACGGCGCATCGAGGACAACGACACCGCGACCATCGAGGAACTGATCGAGACGAGCCTCGATATGGGCGTGGAGTTTCAGGCCTGTCAGATGACCATCGACCTGATGGACTACGACGAAGAGAACTTCTACGACGGCGTCGAGACGGGCGTCGGGGCCGCGACGGCGCTGGAAGACATGGCCGAAGCCGACATCCAGTTGCTCGTCTGAGCCCGCCCGCCACCGGCCACGAGTACTACCCTCCGACGGCCGCGACTCACCCGGGGCCCCGAAACCGAGAGGCCAGAGAACGACCGAGTGTGGCGGTGGCCGTACGTATTGCACAGTAGTTACAATACAAAGAAATATATGGGAGTGGGCCGTACTGTCAAGTATGGAAACGAACGTCGGTACGACGGACAAGCAGGTCCGAACGGTCGTCGGTGCGCTCGCGGGAATCGTGTCGCTGGCCATCCTCGCCGAGGCGCTTCCGGCGCCGATGGTGCTCTCCCCGGTGGCTGGCGTCGTCGCGATAATTATGCTCGGGACGGCGGCGACGGGGACCTGTGGACTGTACTCGGTGCTGGGAGTCGACACCTGCTCGATGGACGAACGGCCGCGGTAGTCGACGGACAGCGATACGCACCGTACGGAGCGGTCACGCCGACCGTGTGACCGTCCCGCTCACCACTCTTTTGCGAGCAGTTCGGTCAGTTCGTCTATCTCCTCGGCCGTGTTGACCGCGTGGATAGACGCCCGGACGCCGTCGGGGTGGGGCAGTGACCTGACGATCACGTTCGAATCGGCCAGTCGCTCGACCGTCGCCTCGGGGTCGGGGACGTCGACGGTGACCAGTCCCGACTCGGGCGTCGCCGGGCCGTAGATGCGGTCGTCGGGGACGCCGTCGGCGAAGCGGCCGGCGAGCGTGTGGATGCGGTCCCGGATAGTGTCGACGCCGACCGACTCGATGACGTCGATGGCCTCGCGGAGGGCGACGTGTGGCGCGGGGGAGGCCGACCCGACTTCGAAGCGGCGCGCGCCGGGCGAGAAGGTGTAGGGGTCGGCGGTCGGCGTCTCGACGCTCCGGTAGCCGACCGTGCGAGGTTCCATCCGGGCGGCGGCGTCAGCGTCGACGTAGAGGAAGCCGCCGCCCCAGAGGCCGAGCAGCCACTTGTGGCCCGCGGCGGCGACGGCGTCGGCCCCCCAGTCGGTCACGTCGAGCGGGCGCTGACCGGGGACTTGGACGGCGTCGACGAGGGCGAACGCGCCGGCTTCGTGAGCGATATCGACGAGTTCGGCGACGGGAAGGACGGTTCCGTGGGTCCACGTGAGCGCGCTGAAACAGACGAGTCGGGCGTCCGCGACGGCCGATTTGAACGCCTCGCGGTCGACACGCCCGCCGTCGGTCTCGAGTACTCGGACCTCGACGCCTTCCTGGCGGAGGCGTTGCCACGGGAGGGTCCCCGCCGGGTGTTCGAGGTCCGTGCGGACGACCACGTCGCCGGATTCGAAGTCGAGAGCGCCGGCCACCGCGTTGATGCCCGCCGTCGTGCTCTCGGTGAGGGCTATCTCGTCGGTGTCGGCGCCGACGAACGACGCCACTCGCTCGCGCGTCGCCTCGAACGCGTCGAAGGCGGCGCCGTACGGGCCCCCGTCGACCGGCGTCTCGTACTCGTGCCGTCGGAGGAACTCGTAGGCGGCACCGACGACGGTACTCGGACTCGGGCCGTGCGCGCCGAAGTTCAGGTACGTGCCGTCGTGTAGCGCCGGGACGTCTGCCCGGAGGTCTCGGGAATCCATACCGTTGGCTACGGTGCGGAAGGACAATAATATTGGGTAGTTATTACAAGACTATCGGCGTTGTCTCGGCGCGGCCCCGGCGGGCCGGTCACTGGGCCGGCGGCGCGTTCGCCTCGCGTTCAGTCCGGCGGTACCGGTAGTAACCGCCGGTCAGGCTCTTGGCGTCGATGCCGTACTCCGCGAGGATCCGGGTGGCCATATACGAACTCTTGCCGATCTTACAGTAGGTCAGAACCTCCCCGTCGGGGTCGGTCTCGGCGGCCCACTCCCGGAGTTTCCCCAGAGGGACGTTCTCGTCGCCCGGAATCCAGCCCTGTGCGTCGCGCATCTCCGGCGGCCGCGTGTCGATGACGGTCGCCTCCGCGTACCGGTCGAGGAACTCCTCGAGGTGGACCACGTCGGCGACGCCCTCGACGACGTTCGCGCCGATCATCCCGAGGACGTTGACCGGATCCTTGGCTGCGGAGTACGGCGGCGCGTACGCCAGATCGAAGTCCCGGATGTCGAAGACGGTGTCGTCGTGGGCGATTGCCGTCGCGAGGACGTCGATACGCTTGTCGACCCCGTCGCTGCCGATGGCCTGAGCGCCGAGAACGGTGCCGTCTTCCGGGTCGAACAGGAGTTTGAAGTGGATGTCAGTCGCGCCGGGGTAGTAGCCGGCGTGGTCGGGTTCGCTCGTGAAGACCACTTCGTGGGGTCGGCCCTCCGTCCGCAGTTCGTGTTCGGTGTACCCGACGGTCCCGACGTCGAGGTCGAACACCTTCGCGATAGCGGTGTCCAACACCGGGTCGAGCGCGTCGTCGTGACCGGCCACGTCGTTAGCAGCGACACGTCCCATCCGATTGGCCGGACCGCCGAGGGGCACCCACGCCCGGCCGTCCGCGCAGGCGGCGGGCGGGGCAGCGACGTCCCCGACAGCGTGAATCGACGGCACGGACGTTCGCATCCGGCTGTCGACAGCGACGGCCCCGCTCTCGTGGCGCTCGATCCCGGCCGCTTCGGCCAGTTCGGTCCGGGGCGAGACGCCGGTCGCGACGACGACCGTATCGAACGGCTGCTCGCCGTCGTCCATCGCCGCGACGACGGTGCCGTCGCCGGGGTTCGGACAGGGAGTCGACTCCCGTGTCCAGCCGGAGCGTCACGCCCTGTTCCCGGAGGTGAGACTCGACGATAGCGGCCATCTCCGGCCCGAGCGTCTCGGGCATCACCTGGTCGCGGAGTTCGGCGACGACGACGTCCTGTCCGGCCTCGGAGAGGTTCTCCGCGGCCTCGAGACCGATGTATCCACCGCCGACCACGAGGGCCCGTCCGTCGTCGTCGACGCGGTCCCGTATCGTCGTCGCGTCGGAAACTGTCCGGAGAGTGTGACAGTGGTCGAGCCCGTCGACGTCGAACGCCGAGGGGACGAGCGGCGCAGCGCCGGTCGCGAGCACGAGGTCGTCGTAGGCGACTATGGCCGAGTCGCCGTCAGAAGAGACGGCCTCGACTGCCTGTGCCTCCGTGTCGATGTCCGTCACTGCCGTTCCGGTTCGGATGTCGAGATCGAACGCCGACGATAGCTGCTCGGCACCCATCACCGCGAGCTCCGACTCCGGGACCGTCCCGCTCAGGTGGTAGGGGAGCCCACAGCTCGCGTACGAGACGTGCTCGCCCTGTTCGAAGACGACGATAGTCGCCGTCTCGTCGAGTCGTCGGAGCCGCGTCGCCGCGCTCATCCCGGCGGCGTTGCCGCCCACGATCACGTACTGGCGTTGCATACGTGGTGGACCGGCTCGGCGACGAATATTAGTTGTGTAGTTTTCCCACAAGTATAGAAAACGAGGCAGTGAACCGCCTCGGGGTGGTCGCTGTCGCGACGACGCGAATCCCCGACCCGTGCGGCGCCACGCACGAGCGAGTCAGTTCTCGGCAGTGTGTTGTCCGATACCGGCCGCGACGGCCAGCAGGTAGCCGAGGCCGCGTTTGACCTCTGGGTCGCGGGACTGCCTGAGCAAGTCGAGGAGACCGGCGGATTCCACCTGTTCGCCCTCGGCGGCCCCGACGCCGGCCAGTACCGTCTCGATGCCGTCGCCGGTGTCCTCGTCGACAGCGCCGACGCCGGAAAGCAGCGTCTCCAGCCCGTTCCGGACATCGTCGTCGGCGGCGGTCTGTGCGAGTTCACCGAGTCCAGACCCGGTGCCGGCAAGCGACCGGACCATCTCGTCGTCGAGCGCAGCGGTGAGCAAGGACACAACCTCGGCTATCTCGACAAGGTCGGTCAGCGCTCCCGACCGCTGGAGCGCCAGCAGCGACTCAAGTGCGTTTTCCAGTTCCGCGCCGTTCTGGCCGACGGTTTCGGCGAGGGCCGCGGTCTCGTCGGTCGCGAGGCCGTCGGCCGACTCCGCCAGCGTGGCCGTGGTCCCCGCCACGTCCCGCGCCATCTCGTCGGTCATCGCGTCCTCTCCGAGTTCGAGGACGTCCAGCAACTCGTTGACCCCGTCGAGGCGGCGGACGAACGACGCGACGGCCTCGGGGTTCTCGCTATCGCCGCGGACAGTTCGCTCTCTGCGTCGGCGGCCATCGTCAGAGCAACCCCCGTGCGGTGAGCCAGTAGGACTCGTTGTACCCCAGTTTCGACCAGTGGAGCTTCTGGGAGGGGGCGGCCGGCGACGGCGGCCGTTCGTAGTCGAACTCGACGTAGGAGGCGGCGTCCATCCCAGTCTCGATGAAACACAGCGTCTTCCCGTCGTAGGTCGCCGTCGCGGGTCTGTCCCTGAGGTCGCTTGCTATCCGCTGGCCGACGACGCCGGCCTGATAGTGGGCGACGCTGCCGGCGTTGGGGACGCCCGTCGCGGCCGTGTCGCCGATGGCGTAGACGTCGTCGGCGGCCGTGGCTTCGAGCGTGTGTTTGTCCACGTCGACCCAGCCGTCACCGAGGCCGGCCTCCGCTATCAGGTCGACGCCGCTGTGGGGCGGGACGCCGACGAGGAGGTCGTACGCCTGTTCGTCCCCCGACGCCGAGGTGACCGTCTGTGCGTCCGGATCGACGGACGCCACCTCGAAGTCCGTCACTACCTCTATGTCGCGGTCGTCCATCCGCGGGCGCGCCCACTCGGCGATGTGGGGGTTCTTGTGGACCCGCGGGACCGGGTATGTGTAGGCGATGTCGACGTCAGAGCGCAACCCGCGCTCGCGGAACCAGTCGTCGACCATGAAGACGAACTCGAGCGGGGCCGCCGGGCACATATGCGGCATCCCGGCGACGCTCAGGACGATCCGTCCCTCGGTGAACGAGAGCAGTTCCTCCCGGAGCGCCGTCGCGCCCGACTCGCTGTAGTAGTCGTGGCCGCCCGCCGCCAGTCCGGGGATTCCCTCGGGGTCGAGCGTCGACCCCGTCGCCAGCACGAGGGTGTCGTAGCTCTCCGAGCGCACCTCGTCCCGATAAGTCAGTCGCTGGTCGTCCGTGTCGATACCGGTGACGCGGTCGATACGGAGGTCGACGCGGTCGTCGACGAGTTCCGACAGCGGCCGTCGGCCGTCCGCCGGTTCGCGCTGTCCGAAGGGAACGTACAGCCAGACGGGTTTGTAGACGTGGTCGGGGTCGTCGTTGATCAGCGTCACCCGTACGTCACCGGCGTCTATCTCCGTCGCCAATCTGTCCGCGAGGTCGTTCGCGAGGACGACGCCACCGGTGCCACCGCCGACGATAGCGACGTGCTCAGTCATAGTTTCTCGACATCCTGTATAGAAGCGTACGGCTCCGCGGTACTAATATTGTGTGTCAGTTCCAAGATTATGAAAAAACAGACTATTCGTCGGTCGTCGCCGCCCACGCGGCCGGGAGGGCGGCGTACACACTGGCGTTGTCGACCAGCGCGTCGACCGTGGTGAACTCGTCGACGGCGTGGACGGTGTCGGTCCCGAAGGCGAACTCGACGGTCGGGACGCCGGCGTTTCGGAGCGTCTTCGCGTCCCCGCCGCCGGTCGCGCTCCGGCGGTAGACACGTTCGCCGGAGACGCTCTCTGCGGTCGACGCGACGGCCTCGACCAGCGGACTGTCGGGCGCTTCGGCGGTGCCGGTGCTCCAGGAGACGTCCGTGATGGTGATGCCGGGGCAGTCAGCGACGCAGGACCGGATGTCCCTGAGGACCGTCGCCGTCTCGACGCCGGCGGTCAGTCTGATGTCGATTCCTGCCTGCGCGGACTGGGGGACGCTGTTGATGGCGTCGCCGCCCTCGATGGTACCGAGGTTGATCGAGGGGTACCGAAACAGTTCGCGGGCGGTGTCGGCACCCATCACCGGTTCGTAGAAGGCGACCGACTCCTCGATGACGGGGGCGACCGCGGGGTCGAGGTCGAGTTCGATCGAACCGAACCGCTCGCGGAGCGTCTGTATTGCACCGTAGAGTCGGTCTATCGCGTTCTCGCCGAGGGCCGGCCGCGACCCGTGGGCGGCGACGCCCTCGGCGGCGAGGGTCAGCCAGATGCTCCCCCGGTCGCGACGGTGACCGAGTGGCGGCCCTCCCGACAGGTCGGTTCGCCGATGACGCAGGCGTCGGCGTCGAGATAGCCGCGGTCCAGAAGCGTCGGGAGGCCGGCGTCGCCGCCGACTTCCTCGTCGCTGACGAACGCGACGACGAGGTCGACCGGCGGCCGTGTGTCCGTCTCGACGAACGCCCGGACGGCGTGGAGCATCGCGGCGAGACTCCCCTTCATGTCTGTCGCGCCCCGGCCGTAGATACGGTCGTCGACCCGTTCGCCCAAGGGCTCCCGGGACCACGCCGCCGCGTCGAAGGGCACCGTGTCGAAGTGGCCGTTGAACAACAGCGTGCGGTCGGCCTCGCCCGGGAGCGTCGCCACGAGGTTTGGCTTCTCCGGGTCGGCCGCGACGCGTTCGACGTCGACGCCGAGCGAGGAGAGCGACGCCGCGACGTGGTCGGCCATCTCGACGGTCGAACCGGGCGGGTTCGACGTGTCGATGGCCAACAGGTCGAGTGTCCGGTCGACCAGTTCCGCGCGGCGGGTGGCGACGTACGCCGCGGGGCCCTCAGGCACTGCTGGTCCCTCCACAGGACTCCTCGAAGGACTGCACTAGCCCCTGCACACGGGCGTACCAGTCGTTGAGGTGGCGCTGCATATCGTCCGCTATCTCCTCGGCCGGACGTGTCGCGTAGACGTAGTGGTACCCCCCGTCGTCGTCGACTTTCGTCTGGACGAGTAGGTCCGCCTCGACCAGTCGGCGTATCGACCGGTACGCCGTCGAGCGGTCACAGTCGAGGCTGGCGGCCACCTCGTCCACCGTCACTGCCTCCGGTGACGCCGCGACGAGAGAGAAGACCGCCCTGCCGCGGTCCCCGACGCCGTAGACGTACTCCAGCAGGTCGATGCTCCGGACGTCGCGTCGCAGGGACTCGCTCACTGGAGCGACCATACGTCCCGTCTACGACGCCCAGCGCCATAAGAGTGTTCTTGAAACGCACAATATTATACAAGACTACCGAGACGGCGCTACCGGACGGTGTGAGCCGTCGGGATGGCCTCAGACGAACTCGACGCCGCGGACGCGAATCGAGCACCGCCGCCCGCGGGGTCGGTGACGCTGACTTCCCAGCCGTGGGCTTTGGCTATCTGGTCGACGATGGTCAGGCCGAACCCGGTGCCGGCGTCGTCGGTGGTGTACCCCGTCTCGAACACCCGGGTGCGAGCGGAATCGGGGATGCCGGGGCCGGTGTCGGCGACGAAGAAGCCGTCGTCGACTGTCCCGACCGTGACAGTCAGTGGCCGGTCCTCGCCGCGGCCGTGGACGACGGCGTTGCGGTAGAGGTTCTCGAACAGTTGGTAGAGGCGGTTCGCGTCGGCCATAATCGCCCGGTCGGTGTCGACGACGAGGCGCCCGTCTTCGGTGTCGAGAGCGGTCCAGCAGGAGCGAGCGAGCGTGTCGAGCGCGACCGGACGGACGTTCTCGACCCACTCGCCCTTGCGGGCCAACGCCAGCAGGTCGTCGATAAGCGCCTCCATCCGTTCGGCGGCGTGGCGGGCGCGCTCGAAGGCGGCCGGGTCGCCGGTCTCCTCGGCCAGCGCCAGCGCGCCGTCGAGGACGCCCAGCGGGCTTCGGAGGTCGTGGGAGACGACGCCGACGAACTCGTCGAGGCGCTCGTTCTGCCGTTCGAGGCGCTGCTCGGCGGCGCGCGCCTCGGTGACGTCACGACCGATTCCCGCGAACCCGAGGATAGCCCCGTCGTCGTCGGTCAACCGACGGCCGGTCAACTGGAGGCGCCGCCGGCCCTCGGTCGTCTCCGCGCGGACCTCGACGACCGTCTCGCCCTCGTCGAACAACTCCGCGACAGCGGCCGCGACTACCGGCCGGTCGGCCTCGACGAAGAACTCGTCGGCGGCCATTCCGTACAGGTCCGCGTCGTCGAGGGCGAACAGGTCGTTCAGGCGCTGGTTCCAGTAGACGAGACGCGCGCGGTCGTCGTACACGTAGAAGATGTCGTCGAGGGCGTCGAGTGACCGATCTAGTAGCGTTCGGTCCGAGTCCATACCGTTCGTGTGATTATACGTAGTGAATTAGCTTTTAGTTGCCGTATACAGACGTTCCGTTGTCATATGCCGCCGAAATCACAGTTGGTGGCCGCAGGCGCAGTTGCCGATGCAGTAGGTCGTCCCCTCGCCCGATAGCTCCCGGTAGAGGCGCCGGTCCGCCGACCGGTCTCCCACGGAGCCTTCGGCCGGCCGGACCGTCGCCGCCGTCGCGCCGTAGGGCGCGCTCCCGACCGGGATACGGTCGACGACGGCGCCTTCGTCGTGGTCGATGACGGCCACCTCGTCGGCGGTCTGAACCGGGACGTAGAGCCGTTCGTGGTCGGGGTCCCACGTCCCGACGAAGGCTTCCCCGCCGAGGTCGATTCGGCCGCTGACCTCGCCGGCCGCGAGGTCGAGTACCGTCACGTCCTCGCTCCCGGGCGTGAAGACGTACCCCGTCGCCGAGTCCGGGCCGACCTCGCTGGTCAGCGGTCGCCGGCCCATCCCGTCCTCGGCCGTCAGACGGACGACCTCTTCGGGAGCGCCCGGATCGCTCGTGTCCCAGACGCTCTCGGTCCCGTCAGCGCCCTCGTCGTGTTCGACCAGCAGCGTGTCGCCGTCCGGCGCGACGGTGCCCATCCACGGCGCGGCGGCGTCGGCGACGACCGGCGGCACGTCGACCTGTTCGTGGGCGCCGAACTCCTCGAGGTCGAGGACGGTCAGGGTGTCGCCGTAGAGGTCCGGAACGTACGCGAACCGGCCGTCGGGGTGGACCGTCACGTCACAGGGACCGGGGCCGTCGATATCGCCGCGGCCGCCCTCGTCCGTCCGGTCTAGCTCGGCCGTGACGCTGCCGAAGGAGTCCGAGTCGCGGTCGGCGTCGATCAGGTACTGGGTGTGTGCCGGTTCCCGGGCGGAGACGACCAGCGACTCGCCGTCGGGCGTGAGTTCCTGCCAGTTCGCGCCGGACCCAGTGTCGACGGCGGCGACCTCCGAGAGAGTCCCGACCGCAAGCGCCCGGACGCCCCGGCCGACGTTCAGCCACAGCGGGTCCCGCGCGGAGTCGGTCAGCCCCGGGAGATACTGGTTCGAGGGGAACGACGAGGAGGCCCCGAGGTCGACAGTGTCGACGACCGCCCCGTCGCCGGTGTCGACGATGCTCACCGTCCCCTCGCCGGTGTTGAACACGAAGACGGTGTCGCGGTCGGTGACTTCGGCCGGCGGACCGTCGGTCGTGACTCCGCTTCCGTCGCCGGAACACCCCGCCGTCGCGGTCACGCCCGCGGCGGCCGACCCCGCGAGGAGGAGGCGACGGGAGACCCGGTCGTCGGCGTCCTCGCCGCGGTTGGGATAGCGGAACGCCTCGTCGGTCATCGCACACCTCGGTTCAGGGGCGGTGCGGTCGGGAGAGCGATGGGCCGAGGGACAGGGCGAGAGCGGCGGGGCATAGACGACCGAACGTCCGGCCGCCGGACACTTGGTCGTTCGCGGAGCGTGCGGTCACCCGGTTACGGACGAACACCGCTCGGCGGGGCCGTGCTGCCTACCACGTCAGCCCTTCGTAGACGATACCCTCCCGACGCTCGACGATGTGACGGCCGTCGAGGACGATTGGGTCGGCCATTCGGTCGAACGCCGAATCGAGGGCCGCGAACTCGTCCCAGTCGGTGACGACCAACGCCGCGGCTGCGTCTTCGAGGCGCCCGCCGCCGAGTCGGCGTACTCGATATCGGGGAAGCGCTCGCGCATCTCGTCGGCCGCGACGGGGTCGTAGCCCACCACGTCCGCACCGCGGTCCTGCAGGCCCTCGACGACGGGGATGGCCCGGGAGTTGCGGACGTCGTCGGTCCCGGGTTTGAACGCGAGGCCGAGGACCGCCACGCGTTCACCGGTGACATCGGTGTGATCGTCCAGCAGTTCGAGCAACCGCCGGGGCTGTTTGTCGTTGACTTCGAGCACCGCGTCGAGGAGCGACGGGTCGTAGTCGGCGGCCCGGCCCGCCGCGGCGAGGGCGGCGACATCTTTCGGGAAACACGAACCACCGAAGCCGACCCCGCTGTCGAGAAACGCCCGCTGAATCCGGTGGTCGAGGCCGACGGCGTCGGCTACCTCGTAGGCGTCGACA
This sequence comes from Halapricum sp. CBA1109, assembly GCF_009741825.1. Classification (GTDB taxonomy): domain Archaea; phylum Halobacteriota; class Halobacteria; order Halobacteriales; family Haloarculaceae; genus Halapricum. The sequence goes on along the minus strand of NZ_WPCA01000004.1, from coordinate 30,061 downwards.
CCGTACTCCTTGCAGACGTTCCCGATGTCGTTCATCGCGCTGATCTTCGTCGCCAACAGGGCGTTGTTGGCGTACTTGATCGCTTCGGCCTCCCGGATTCCCGTCTCGACGACGTCGGTGTCGACGCGCTCGAACAGCGGCGCGTACACCTCCCGGAGGTCGCGTGGACGCGCTCGCCCTCGGCTCCGAGAACCACCTTGTCGGGGTCGGTGAAGTCCTCGACGGCCGTCCCCTCCCGGAGGAACTCGGGGTTCATCCCCATCTCGACGATTGCCTCGACCGGACGGTCGGCGGCCGCCGCTATCTCCGGGGCGATGACGTCCTCCGTCGTCCCCGGAATCACCGTGCTCTTGACGACGACCGGGTGTGGCTGTGCCCCGTCGGCGTCGCCGAGGGCCGCGCCGAGGTCCGCTGCCGCCGACTCGACGATGGAGGTGTCGATGGAGCCGTCCGACTTCGAGGGAGTCGCAAGCGCCAGAAATGTCACGTCCGTCTCGGGGACGGCGGCGTACTCCGTCGTCGCGATCAGGGCGTCCCCGGCGTGGGCTTCGATCAACTCGTCCAGTCCGGGTTCGTGTATCGGCGACTCGCCGGCGTTGATGGCGTCTACGACGTCGGGGTCGACATCGACCGCCGTTACGTCGTGGCCCAGATCCGCGAGACAGGCCGACAGCGTCGTCCCGACGTAGCCGCTCCCGAGTACGCTGATCTCCATATGCGGGGGTAGCCGGGTTCGGGCTTGAATATTGGGGTCGGCAGTGCCCTTTTGTCCACGAGCGCCGAGAGGGGACGTATGGAGACAGTCGATCTCGACGGGATGACCGCGGACGCCGCCGAACAGGAGCGACAGAGCGTCTCAGGGCCGCTTGAGGCCTCGGAGTTCGCAATGAACTACTACGTCCTCGACCCCGGCGAGGCGTTCACCGACGGATTGCACGCCCACCTCGACCAGGAGGAAGCGTTCCTGATACTCGAGGGCGAGGCGACCTTCGAGACAAAGCCGGCGTTGGACGCCGAGAGCGAGACGGTCACCGTCAGCGAAGGAGAGTTGGTCCGCTTCGGAGCGGGCGAGTACCAACAGGGCCGAAACGAGTCCGACGAGCGACTCCGGGCGCTGGCGCTGGGTGCGCCACAGGGGTCGACCGACGTCCGGGTCGCGGCCCCGTGTCGGAACTGTGGCGACAGCGACTATCTGGAGTTCACGCTGATCGACGGCGAACCGGGGATGGTCTGCCCCGAGTGCGGCACGGAAGTCGAGGCCTGAGGGGCCGCAGTCGGGCGTCGAACGTGTCGGCAGCGGGGGGAAGGATTTCGTGTAGAAACGTACTACAATACACAGAGTATTTGCATAAATATATGCCATCGGCGGCACTCCGATAGCGTGCAGCCAGTCGCCTGGTTGCACCAGCACACCCCCCACCCGACATTCACACACAACCGGTGGTATGCTCCTGCACCCACACCACCCACTTTCGACAGTTTTTGCGGTCGGCTCGCACCGACAGTGTCGACGGGATGGCGGCGTCCGGAGCCACCACGATATTTATACTGGTGTCGTCTGCGTGGAGATATGGACGTGCTCGTCACTGGCGGCGCGGGGTTCATCGGCGGTCACCTCGCCGAACGGTTCGTCCGGGACGGCCACGACGTGGTCGTGTTGGACAACTTCGACCCCTACTACGACGTACGCCTGAAAGAACACAACGTCGAGGCGGGCCGTGCGGCCGCGGCCGACGGCGACGGTTCGTACCGGTTGGTCGAGGGTGACGTCCGGGACGCTGAGTTGGTGGCCGAGTTGGTCACGAGTACCGACGTCGTCTCCCACCACGCCGCCCAGGCGGGCGTCCGGGCCGACATCGACCCGCGGAAGTACCACGAGGTGAACGTCGACGGGACGTTGAACGTCCTCGACGCCGCCCGCGGGACCGACCTCCGGCGGGTCGTGCTGGCCAGTTCCTCGTCGGTCTACGGCACGGCCCAGTACCTGCCCTACGACGAGGCCCATCCGACCAAACCCGTCAGCCCCTACGGCGCGTCGAAACTGGCCGCCGAGCGCTACGGGATGGTCTACGCCGACCGCTACAACCTGCCCATCGTCGCCCTGCGGTACTTCACCGTCTACGGCCCGCGGATGCGCCCCGGGATGGCCATCTCGAACTTCGTCTCCCGGTGTGCCAACGGCGAGCCACCGGAAATCTACGGCGACGGCTCGAAGACGCGCGATTTCACCTTCGTCGAGGACATCGTCTCGGTCAACCGAACGCTGCTAGAGAGCGACGCCGCCGACGGCGAGACGATGAACGTCGGGAGCGGCGGCACCATCTCCATCGAGGAACTGGCCGAGACGGTCCGGGACGCGATGGCACCGGAACTGGATCTGATCTACACGACGGGGTACGACATCGACGCCGAGCACACCCACGCCAGCGTCGAGAAGGCGGGCGAACTGCTCGGTTACGAACCCACCCGGACTATCGAGGAAGGCGTCGCGGAGTTCGTCGAGTGGTACCGCGAAAATCAAGAGTGGTACGAACCGCTGGTTCGTGGGGAGTGAATCGAACTCGGGAGACGGTTTCAGTCGAACTCGGGGACAAAATCCTCAGCGAGTTCGTCGGCGAGTTCCCCGCCCGTCAGCCACCTGATTTGGTCGTCGTCGACCCCGTGTTGTGCAAGCAGTGATACCGCCGCTTCGCCGAGCGGAACGTCGTTCGTGACGACGACGACCCGGTCGGCTGTACCGTCGACCAGCGTTTCGAGTGCGAGACCGACCGTCTCAGTGTCGGCCTTTTCGACGATATCCACCGAGCGGTCGGTAGCACTCGCGATGAAGTTCCGCGCTTGATCCATCACATTCGAGATGGATGGGTCAGAATAGGACGGGCTCTCTGTAACTTTCAGCCACCCCTCCTGAATCGCCTCCTCGACAGGGGCATTACCCGTCGAATATGCATCAGTATCCGAGTCCCCAGTCACTTCGGCGTACACCTGTGGCGAGATGCGAAAGACACTGTCCCGCTGTCGAGCCTCACGGGCGAGTGCCCGGAAACGCGTACTCTCCCGCCGCCCACAGCTAATCAGGACCGACGAATCGAGAAAGACGACGACGCTGTCACGGTCCATCGCCGATCAGTCCTCGACGACGGGCCGAAGTGCGTCCAAGACGATTCCCGCTTCGAGCGGCGAAACGTCTTGCTCGCGGGCCATAATGCGGTGAGTGACAGACCCGTCGACATACTCCCGGGCGTAGTCGAGGGCGACCGCTAACCCGTCCAGTCCGTGCCGGTCGACGTAGGTGTCGATGTCCCCATCGTGCGTACGGCGGGCGATAGCTTCGACCAACTCCGGCGTTATTCGGCGTTCGGTGTTCCCGTCTATCAACTGTAGGTCGATGTGGTGAGCCCGATACGCCGCGGGCCGGCCATCGTTGGACTGTTCGATGAACCCAGCGGCCTCAAGATCGTCCACGTATTCGTAGACCGTCCGCTGTGGCACCTCCAACGTCTCGACGACCTCTTTTATCGTCGACGACGGGTGGTGGCGGATATACGTGTAGATCCACGCTTTGCGGGCATTCCTGAGGAGTTCGAACGCCTCACCACCGGTATCGAGTGGTGTAGCGCTGTTTGCGTCGCTGGTAGCCATCGTACTTGCTGATTACGTGCAAATTGCAATAAGCCTTCGCACGAGGAACTGATCACGCGATAGTGAAGGAAAACTGCGATACGAGACCAAACTGCGCCAAACGCAAACGAGTCAACTACCCCACCCTACTGCGCTCGGAGTCTGACGACTCACTCGCTTGTTGAGGGTGGGGCTTGTCGGTGGACACCCACTCATGCTCGGCAAAATCGCCGATTGGTGAGAGTGTCCCCGACACCAAGGCCAGTTGACTCGTGGCCTGCCCGGACGAACGCGTGCGGCCCGCCGGGTTGGAAAGGTTGTCACTGAGATACCGGAATCCGATGTTTTTGGCTGCATTGTAGTCTGCATTGACCGTGTAGCCACACGCCAGACACTCGAAGTGCTTGCCGTCACGGTTGTCTTCGTCCACACAGTCACAATCTGTGCGGCTACATGCCCGACTCGTGTCGGCTGGGTTGATCGTCTCGACAGTCACACCGTACCGCTCCAGCTTGTACGCGGTGTACATCTGGACTTTGTTGAACAGCCAGTGCTGGAACTTGGGTAGATTCGAGATGCGCTTGCGAATCCGCGTCAACTCTTCGAAGGCGACGTGAGTGGCGCGAACACGGAGTGCTTCTTGTTTGATGGAGTTGGCGACGTGGTGGGCGTACTGGTCGTAGTATCGCCACTCGACGCCACGACGCTGTTGGAACCGGAGGTGGGCACTTCGCGTCCCTGTTTGCTGAAGTTCGCCGCGCAGCTGTTCTTGCTCAGTGCGGTAGGCGTTGAGTGCATCGGCGTTGCCGTAGAACTGGCCAGTCGAAGTCACCGCAGTTGCCCCATCGACATTCAAGTCCACGCCAAGAACACGATGAGTGTCCTCGTGCGTGTCTGAGCCTGAATCGTCCGACGTAGGTGCGTACACAGGGTCGTCTCCGAACCGGCGTTGCATCACCGCATGGAGCCAGAACTGCTCTCCATCGAAGACCAGTTTGCTCGTGGAGAACGACCACCGCCTGTCGAGCACGTACTCGCCATACGGCGTTCCTTCGATCTCTGCTGGCAGTTCGTACCGGCAGGTTACAGTGCCGGTGAGTGTCGAGAACGTCGCCTCGTACCGGCTATATGTGGCAGCCCTTTTGTCGTAGGTCATCGTGTAGCCGGGTAGCTCTCGGTCGTAGAAGTCGGGTTTACTGATACGGTCGCCGTTTTCCCAACTGGTCTTGCACGAACCGATAGCAGCGGTGGCGTCTTTGATGGCTTTCTGGACGAGGTTCGCATTCAGCAGTTCGTCGGTGTCCTCTCGAAGACGGTCATAGAGTGCGCTTTCGGCATCCCGCTTGCTGGTTTGCAGATCGTCGGGCCGTGTCGGTGTGTCTGGCCAGCAGTGGTCGACAGCTTCCTGCTGGCAGTAGGCATACGGCAGGATAGTTTGGTGGAAGTCGGAGCGTGATCCTTCTGGAATCTTGAGGGGAATCACTACAGTTCGATTCGCTTCCACCATACACAGTATGTCGGTTAGATAGATTGTAAAGGCTGTGGTGGGGGTGTCAGGACTAGATATGAACTGTGGTTTTTTCGGCGAGGTGTCGGCTTCCTCCCCACCCTACTCGCTTGTGCTTGCGATTGAGCATCGGAAGCCCTGCGCTCCTTGAGGGTGGGGCCTCCGCCTCGAATTGGTGAAACAGACCCAGTTTCAGGCAACGAGGCCCCTAATTTGATCCATCACCGATCAGTCCTCGCTGAGGAGTCAATGAGTGTGATAGTCAGGACCAGCATCTTTTTTTGGGTCGTGACTGTGGCCCAATATATGACAGAATGGGGGGTACAGCGGCGTGACATCCTCAGGGCGATGCCCGTCGCTGCTGTGGCCGGGATGGGGTCACACAGTGGAACAGCGACGACACAGCGTGACCGGTCGGGGTCGGCACGGAGTACCGACAGACGGCGTCTCGGGACCGTGCCCGATCCGGTCGGTGACGACGACGGACCGGGCGGGTACCAGTATCCAACGGCTGAGGAGTTCAAAGACGGCGTCTACGATATGACCGAGGCCACCATCTACGACGAGGGCGACGCCTGGACGTTCGAGGTTGGCATCGCCGGTCCCGTCGAGAACACCTACCTTTTCGAGACCGGATTCGGCGTCCAAGTCATCGAGCTGTATATCCGGGACCCGGACGCCGGCGACGAGGTCCCCGCATCGACCCAGGGCCGTCCCGGGTCGGGCCTCACCTTCGCGCAACCGTGGCACTACGTCGCCCACGTCACGGGCACCGGCCAGGTCGTTGAGGACGCCTCTTCGGATGCCGGTGCGTTCGACGACGAACTGGGCGACCCCGAAGTCCTCGCCAGCGACGAGGACGGCGGCATCTCCGCGAGTGCTAGTTCGGAGGGTAGTACGATCTCGTTCACTGTCTCCAAAGACGCCCTCGGTGGCGGCGACATTCGAGAGAAGGAGGCCGGGCTGTTCGTGTTCTCTTTGGACGGTTTCACCCCCAGCGAAATCCGAACCAACGTCGGTGAAGAGGCCGATCTGTACCGGACCGGACTGGGGGACAACCCCGCCCGGAACAGCCCCAAGGCGTTCGATATGCTCGACCCCGAGGGCACCGTCAGCCAGTCCGAGGCACTCGACTACACCGAGGACGAACCCGCGACCGTGCCACTGTTTACCATCGGTGAGAGCTTGGTGACCTCCGTCGGGATGATACCCGATTCGGTCGGTGACGACGACGGGCCGGGCGGGTACCAGTATCCGACGGCTGAGGAATTTACAGACGGCGCCTACGACATCACGAGGGTCCGTGTCTACGAGGAGGACGACGTCTGGACGTTCGAGGTCGGCATCGCCGGCCCCGTCGAGAACATCTACCAGTTCGACGATGGGTTCGCCGTCCAGACCCTGCAACTGTACGTGCACGACCCGAGCGCCGGCGACGAGGTCCCCACCTCGACGCAGGGGCGTCCGGGGTCGGGCCTCACATTCGCGGAACCGTGGCACTACCTCGTCCACGTCACAGGCTACGACCAAGTCGTCGAGGACGCCTCTTCGGATGCCGGCGCGTTCGACGACGAACTGGGCGACCCCGAAGTCCTCGCCAGCAGGGAAGAGGGCGGAATCTCAGCGAGTGCCAGTGCGGAGGATAGCACGATTTCTTTCACCGTCTCCAAGCACGCCCTCGGTGGTGGCGATATCGAAGCGAAGAAGATCGGACTGTTCGTGTTCTCCCAGGACGCTTCGGTACCGGCGATATCCGGAACTACGCCGGTCCCGAGGCCGATGCCTACCAGATCGGACTGGGGGACAACCCCGTCCCGAACAGTCCCAAAGCCTTCGATATGCTCGACCCCGAAGGCGTCCTCGACCAGTACGACGCGCTCGACTACACCGAGGACGAACCCGCGACCGTGCCACTGTTCACCGTCGGTGACGCACTGTTCGATGCAGCGGAGGGTCCCGCCGTCGGGGGCGGTCAGCCCGCGCGCGACCCCGACCGAGACGGGCTCTACGAGGACATCGACGGCGACGGGGAACAGGGCCTCTTCGACGTACTGGAGTACTACAACGCCCGGGATAGCCCGGCGGTACAGGACAATCCAGCCCTGTTCAATTTCGACGGCGAGGGAGAGACGGGAACACTCTTCGACGCACTGAAGTTGTACAACGAGATCTTCTGACTCCGGCAGGCTAGATTCGGGAGCGCGAACGCGGGCCTCACGTCACGAAGGCCTCGATGCGGTCCATCGCTTCCTTGAGGTCCTCCAGTCCCGTCGCGTAGGACACCCGGAGGTGGCCCTCGCCGCCCTCGCCGAAGGCGGTGCCCGGGACGACGGCGACCCGTTGCTCCTGCAGGAGGGACTCAGCGAACTCGGCGGCGTCCTCGCCCGGGCACTCGGGGAAGGCATAAAAGGCGCCGCTGGCCCGGAAGCACTCGATGCCCATCTCCTCGAACCGCGAGAGGACCAAGCGCCGGCGGCGGTTGTACTGGTTTCGCATCTCGACGACCGCGTCCCCACAGGACTCTAAGGCCTCCATCGCGGCGTACTGGGCAGTCGTCGGGGCCGAGAGCATCGTATACTGGTGGATGCGGTTCATCGCGCGGATGGCCTCGGGCGGCCCGAGCGCGTATCCCAGTCGGAGGCCCGTCATCGCGTAGGCCTCGAGAAGCCGTTGAAGACGATAGTCCGCTCGCGCATCCCCGGGAACGTCGCGATGGAGGTGTGGTCGTGTTCGTAGGAGAGTTCGGAGTATATCTCGTCGGAGAGGACCACCAGGTCGTGTTCGCGGGAGAACTCGGCGATGGGTTCGAGTTCGTCGGCGGTCATCGTCGCCCCCGTTGGGTTGTTCGGGTAGCACATAACGAGCACGTCTGCCTCGTCGGCCCCCGCGTCGTACAGCGCCTCGGTGGTCAGTTTGAACTCCGTCGCCTGCGTCGTCTCGACGGGCAGGGGGTCGCCGCCGGCGAAGATGACGCCCGGGACGTAGGAGACGTAGGATGGCTGGACGACGGCCACGGTGTCGCCTGGGTCGACGACGGCCCGCAGTGCGAGGTCCAGTCCCTCGCTGGCGCCGGTGGTGACGAGCACCTCGTCGTCTGGATCGTAGTCGAGGCCGTAGCGGCTGTCGGCGTCGCTGGCGATCAACTCCCGGAGGTCGCTGCGGCCGCGGTTTGCGGTGTAGGAGGTCTTGCCCAACTCGAGGGAGGTGATGGCGGCCTCCCGGGCGGCCCACGGCGCGGAGAAGTCCGGTTCGCCGACGCCCAGCGAGATGATGTCGTCCATCTCCTCGGCGAGTTCGAAAAAGCGGCGGATCCCCGACGGCGGGACGGCTTGGACGCGCTGGGAGGGTTCGATCGTCATGGCGAGACCGAGAGTCGGTCGTCGTCGTCGCCGTCGCCCATCACGATACCCCGTGTTTTGTAAGTGTCCATCAGGTAGTGGGTCACTGTCTGAGTTATCTCGGGGATGGGCGCGACCTTGTCGCTGATGAAGTGGCTGACCTCCCGCATCGAGTCACCCTCGACCTCCATATCGAAGTCGTAGTCGCCGCTGACGAGTCTGAGTTCCGTGACCTGCGGGAACTGGACGATGCGGTCGCGATGTCGCCGTAACTCGTCTCGCGGTCGAGGGTGACGTTGAGTTCGACGATGGCCCGGACGCGTTCGCTGTCGGTCTCCTCGAAGTCGACGACGGCCTGATAGCCGCGGATGACGCCGCGGTCTTCGAGGTCCTCGATGGTCGCCTCGACCGTCTCGGGGTCGGCGTCCGTGAGACGGGCCAGGTCCTCGGTGCTGTACCGGGCGTCTCCCGGAGCAACTCCAGAATCTCGGCGTCGATGTCCATACCCCGTCTGTGTACAGGGCAAGCAAAACTGTTTCCCCTTCGCGTGGTGTGCTCACACGCCGGAACTGAATCGACGCCGAAGGGGAAGCACGGTTTAGTCGTCGGTAGTCGTGGGGTCGGTCGAAGCGGTGTCGACGGCCGACTCGTCGGTCGCGACGGCCTCGCCCGTGAGGTCGCCGTCGCGCCACGTCCCGCGGGCGTACCACGCGTAGGCGACGACGGCACCGACGACGTTGGAGACGGCGAAGGCGACCCAGATGCCGGGCGACCCGATTTCGGCGGCGGCGAACCACGCGATGGGGAACCGGACGACGCCGAGCATGAACACCGAGATGGCGGCCGCGGTCAGCGTCTTGCCGGCCCCGCGGAAACTCCCGGTGTAGGCCCGCATCACGCCGATGAACCCGAACGTGAGCGCGACGTATCGGAGGAACGTCGTCGTGATCTCCACGACTTCCGGGTCGGTCGTGAACACGTCCGCGATGGGCGCGGCGACGAACCACGTGAGGACGCCGGCAGCGGTGAGGATGACGAACAGCGTCTTCGCCGCCAGCCCCGCCGCTTGCTCGGCGCGGGCCGGTTTGTCCGCGCCGATGTTCTGGCCGGTCATCGTCTCGACGCCGCGGGCGACGGCGATAGCCGGCAGGAAGACGACCGAGAACACCCGCGTCCCGATGCCGTAGGCGGCGACGACGGTGTCGGGGAACAGCGCCACGATGAACAACAGGAGGTTCATCGACAGCGCTCGGCCGGTCCCCTCGATCGAAGCAGGGAGACCGATACGGGCGAGACGGCGGAGATACGCGAGGTCGGGCGCATATCTCGGAGGTGTATCTCGACGCCGCGAGTGCCGCGGAACATGATGACGAGGCCGACAGCCAGTGCGAGGCCGCGGGAGAACACCGTCGCGAGGGCTGCGCCCTGGATGCCGAGTTCGGGGAACGGGCCCCACCCGAAGATGATGAACGGGTCGATAGCGATGTTGAGGACGACGGACCCGAACATCACCAACATCGGCGTGATGGTGTCGCCGTACCCCCGCATCAGCGCGATGAACACGAAGAAGCCGAACATAAAGGGCAGGCCGAGCGAGATGACCTCCATATATCGGGTCGCAAGGGGCAACACGTCCGGGGAGGCACCCATCAGCGCGAGGAAGTCATCGACCATCACGTAGCCGACAGCGCCCAGCACGGCCGAGACGAGTACCGCGAACGTGACCGTCTGGGAGGCCGCGTACTCGGCTTCTCGTTCCTTGTCCGCGCCCGTGTACTGGGCGACGAGGACGCTCCCGGCCACGGAGATGCCCATCCCCAACGAGATGAGCAGGAACACCATCGGGAAGGCGAAACTGATCGCCGCCAGCGCGTCAGTGCTGTACTGACCGAGCCAGAACGTATCGGCGAGGTTGTACGCCGTCTGGAAGAGGTTCGTGACGACGATGGGCATCGAGAGGAAAAACAGCGGCTTCCCGATGCCACCCGAGGTCAGATCGAACTCTTCAGGCCCTTTGAAGAGGTCGCCCACGCGCTCGCGGAGTCCCGTCACTGTGCCCCCTCCGGGAGACTGTATCGGGCGAAACGGGTGGTGAGACGGGAAGATAGCTGGCGCTCAAGAGGGGTGATCGAACGGGAACCGTGAGGACGTACTGCGGTGGCGGCATCCATATCGGCGAGTATCGTACTTACTGACTAATTAGTCAAAAACGTTTGGAAAGCGGTTACAGCGGGTGTGAGTGGCACGCAGGCGCTTTGGGTCGGGGTACGACGGTGGAGAGGAGGGTCAGGACTGACTAGTGGGTCAAAACGGTTATATCCCGACGGGCGTTTGTGCCGGTAATGGCCGACTTGCCGGACGGGACCGTCTCGGACCCCGACGAGAAGATTATGCGCGCCACCTACCGGGCGCTCGGGGACGACGGGTACGCCGACCTGACGATCAAACGTATCGCCGAGGAGTACGGCAAGTCGACGGCGGCCATCCACTACCACTACGACACCAAAGACGACCTGCTGGCGGCGTTTCTGGACTATCTGCTCGACCGCTTCGTCGAGACGATACACGAGGTGGAGACCACCGACCCCGAACAGCGACTCGACCTCCTGTTGGACAAGTTGCTCGTCGACCCGCAGGACCACCAGGACCTGCTGGTCGCAGTGCTGGAGATGCGGAGTCAGGCCCCCCACACCCCGGCGTTCGCCGAGCGGTTCGAAGCCAACGACGAGTACATCCGATTCATGCTCAAAACCGTCGTCGACCACGGCATCGATCAGGGTGTGTTTCGGGAGGCCGACGCCGACCACGTGGCAAAAGCGTTGATGACCATCGTCGACGGCGCGCGGACGAGAGCGGTCGTCCTCGACGACGACGAGGCGCTCGCGACCGCCCGCCGGACCGCAGAGGAGTACGTCACCGCAACGCTGTTGAAAGAGAACTGACCCGCTTTCTCCTGTGTCGGACCCGGTTCAACTACCGTCCACGAGTCGTTTGAGGTGTTCCGGCGGGACCGCCCCGCGGGCCGCGTGCCCGCCGTACACGAACGTCGGGACGCCGGTGATCCCCGCTTGCTGGGCGTTTTCGAACGCGTCGTCGAGTTGCCCCCGGAGAATCTCGTCGTCTAGGGACAGTCGGATCTCCTCGCCGTCGAGACCGACACTCGTCGCCACGTCGGCGATGACGTCCGCGTCGCCGATGTCCCGACCGTCGACCCACAGCGCCTCGAACAGCGCCTCGTCGAAGGCGAGCCACGAGTCGGGGGACTCCGTCCGGACGTACAGCGACGCGACCTGCGCGTCGAAGGAGTCGATATCCTCGGGGATGTCGTCGAGGTTGTGCATCTCCTCGACGCCGTACTTCGACTGGAGTTTGCGGACGTTCTCCCGCGCTTGCTCGAAGTAGGACTCGTCTTTCCCGTCCTCGACGGCGTGGTCGATCTCGCCGTCGGGACCCCGCTTGTGCCGCCGAAGGTCGAATGGGTGCCACTCGATGTCGAGCGGTTGGTCGCGTGTCTCTTGATACTGCGCGAGTGACTTCCGACCGAGATAACAGAACGGACAGACGTAATCGGAGTATATCGTGATCGTCTCGTCGTCGTGACTCATCAGCGGTCGGTAGGAGGTCGAGACGGATAATCCCCAGTTCGGTCGGGTGGAGTGTGGACACTGACGAGAGAGGGAGTGAGAGGGAGACCGGCACGTCGGCCGGTTCGCTCTTATGTTAACCAACACCATCGAGGTATCGGGAGAGTTGTTGGTTAATACTGGGTAGAGACACGGAAGGGAGCTGGAGAGAATACTTCGCCCACACACCCCTCGTCCAGAGTGAAAATCAATCAAGAGCGTGGGGAGAGGTCCACAGGAAACGGGGGTTCTTGTGGGAGAAGCTCAGCAAGAACCACGGAAGGACAGCCTGAGACGGGAGAACACGGAGAGAATGGAACAGCGAACACGAGCAGCGGTTCGAAACCACCCGGACGAATGCCGCCTTCGTCCTCTTCCTCGTGCTAAATGCACTTGAGGAACGGTAGGAGGTAGGTAGTAATAAAACTTCTAGATAATACTATGAAGATTGGTATTTTTAGAGAGGCTTCGACTGTGTGCCGACTGCTGTTCGGGGCATACTCGTCTCACGTCTTGTGATTTTGGTATTTCCTAGCCGACTCGTCGTGTGGTTTCCACCGGGTCAACCGAGGTACTCTCGTAGCGTTTCACTCTGGACGAGGGGTGTGGGGTTCGATTCTATCGTCCACGTATTATGACATATTGAATTAACAATCGCTATTCTAACTATTCGCTAACCAGCGAACCGGCATCAAAGCCGAAATCGGGATTGGTATCTCCCGATCTCCTTCGTCAATCGAAATCAAGATACCCGATCCCGACAGTTCCGATTGTACCCTGCTTTGCTTCGGCTGGAGATCTGCCCTGCGTCTTCACTCTTGATTGGGGGTGCCGACGAACGCTCGTCAGCATCACTCGAGGATCCCAATCCACTCCAGCTCGTCACACCGACGCTTTCACTCTGGACGAGGGGTGTGTCAAACCCGCTCCGGTCCGGCGCTTTCACTCTGGATTGGGGGTACCGGTTTGCGTCGGTAACTCTCGCTCCGAATCCGATTTCACTCGGGACCGACTCGACCTTTCGTGAGGATGATACGCCAGCGACAAAACATCAGAAGACGACCATAGCCCGATTTACACTCTTGTCGAGGTAGCCAAATCATTAAGTAGGTCCCATCCGCGATGTCTGATATTGATGGCTGAGGAACCGTCCCAACTCTCTGACTTTGACGGCCGCTACGGGGATCCCGCCGACGATCCCCTCTTTGACTTCACTTTGTCACCTTCCTGCCACTGCCAGTAGTAGTAGCGGTTGTCGTTGATCTCCTTGATCGTGATCGTGGCCTTCGACGGGACGTCGTCCGGAAGGTCGTCCGGCCGCTCGTCGATCTCGTCGTCCTCCGACTCCTCCTCGAGGCGGGCTTCACGAGATTTGTGCTCGGCCAGATCCTCGGCGTAGCGCGCGACGTGCTGGAGCTGGTCCGGCGAGTAGCCGTTGAGTGTGTTGATGAGATCTGTCGGGAGTTCCGCCGGCGTGCGGGGGCTAGTAGGACATCGGCGTCGTGTTAACCAACAACGGCCGGAGCGGGAGTGTTTGTTGGTTAAGATTCGGGAGTGGTTCGATATTCCGGCCGACTCCCGGGAGATCGAGGAACTGATGGGACTGTTCGGACACCCCCTCCCCCCACTTTTTCATACCAGATGGCGTGAGAGAGGGGAGGGGGAGGGGCCCCCGGGGATGAGAATTGGGACATATAAAGAGAGGTGTTTAGATCGGTGGGAGAATGGGAATAGGACCTATACCAAGAGTAGAAGTGCTGAAAGCGTGTTCTAGGACGGGTGTCTGTTTCATAAGGAACAAGTATAAGTAGTGTGGTGGTAGTTATAATTTCTCTTCATTCTATTCTCTTTAGTAATGTATATGTATATATTGCATATACCATAAAATATAAATATAGGGTCAAAATCAATCTATTCCAGACTAGACACGAACTAGTATGCTAGCACATAGCTAGAGTAGAATATACAGCTTGTTGTGATAGTCTAGGTGAAGTAGAGTGAACCGCGCTCAATCTAGAGCCACTAGAACGGAGGCGTGCTTCCTAGATAACACCAATCGGATAGGGTACGGGTGGTTCCTGGGTCGCACCAACCTCCGGCTGTACCGCCGTACCGCCGTACCGACGTACCGGTCGTCCGAAAATAGCCCTCTGACCCCAACCTCTCTTATATATCTTTCCCCACCCCCTCCCCCCACCCCCTCTTTTTCCCCATCTGGGATGAAAAAGTGGGGGGACAGGGGGGACTTAAAGAATCTCTGGTATGAAACTCCGGTGGGTGGTATGAAAGGAATGAAAGGGTGGATATTAAGTACGCTCGACCGGAACGTGGGTCGTATGACCTTCACCCGGACCGAGAACTCGCCGTTCGAGGACACACAGGTCTTGGCCGAAGACTACGTCCCCGAGGAGGTTCTCGGCCGGGACCACGAACTCGACGAGATCAGCGAGGTGTTCCAGCAGATAGTCGACAACGAGCAACCGGTCAACGCCTTCATCTACGGCATCAGCGGCACGGGCAAGACCGTCTCGATCCGGTTCAAACGCAGGGAACTGGAGAACGCACTCGAACGATACGACGACGTCCACGCCACGTTCGTCTACCAGAACTGCGAATCGCTGAGCAGTTCCTATCAGGCCGCTATCGCCATCGCGAACCGGTTTCTGGAGGACCCGGACTACTCCTTTTTGCGCGAGGAGATCAGCATCGAACGGGACGTCCTCCCGAGTTCCGGACTCCCGAAAGAGCGCGTCTACGACATCCTCTTCGAGATTCTCGACGCACTCACGTACGAAAACACGGCCTATCGCCAGGAGATGGAGGGGGCCCTGGCGGAGAGCGACTACGACGCCGATCTGACGGCGGCTCACCTCCTCGGGGACGAACCGCTCCCGGAGGGCGTGGACGTCGATCCCGATTCCGTCCGCGAACACTTCGAGTCAGCTCACGACATCCTGCCACCCGAGGAGGTGACGGACTACGTCACCGTGATCCTCGACGAGGTGGACCGCATCGGCACCCGGGACGAACTCCTCTACGAGATTCCCCGGAGCAGGACGAACAACCGCGTCGAGGACGTCCTCCCGTCGATCATCGGGATCAGCAACGACATCGGCTACAAGGAGAGTATCCAGTCCAAGACCGACTCCTCGCTGCGTCTCAAGGAGATCACGTTCAAAAAATACGACGTGGATCAGTTGCGCGAGATTCTCTATCAGCGCGCGGAACTGGCGTTCAAACCCGAGGCTTACTCCGAGGACATCGTTCCGCTCGCGTCTGCCTACGCCAGAAAACAGGGCGGTGACGCGCGCTACGCCATCGATCTTCTCCAGAAGGCCGGGATGAAAGCGAAGAAAAACGAGGACGACGTGGTCGGTGAGCAACACGTCCGGCAGGCCCACGAGGAGAAAGAGCGCGACAGGGTCTACGAGGTGACCAACGACCTCAGCTCACAGGAACAACTCGTCCTCGCGGCGGTGATGTTCCACGACCTGCGCGAGGAGACGCCCATCTCCCGGAGCGACCTCTACCCGACTTACAAGCGGTTCTCCGGGGCGTTGCTCGACAACTCCAACGTCCCCCGGCGGGTCGCCGACTACCTCAAGGAGATGTCCCAACTCGGTCTACTCGAACGCCACGACGCCTACAAGGGACCGGGGGAGTCCGGCTTCGAGTACGACCTCGACAAGGCCGACTACCAGATGGTGATCCAGACGCTCCGGGACTCCGACCCGACGGGCCCCGGGGAGAATCTCCTCCCCGAGGAACTGATCGACACGTTCAGTACACTCACCGACGACGACGGCGACACCCAGACGAGCGTCGACTCCTTCTGATTGGGACGAAACAGTGGGGGTGGGATGCCCCGGGACACGTCATCTGGGATGAAAAAGTGGGGGTGGGGAAGGATACCCTGTGAGTGACTGTCTGATATGAAAAAGTGGGGGTGGTGGACGCTCGAAAGAGCGTAGCTGCGACGACAGAGCGAGGGACGGGGGTCCCCTGAGAAGAAGGACTGATATGAAAAAGTGGGGGTGGGTGTCCATTGAGAGGAAGTGTCTGGGATGAAACGGTGGGGTGTGTGAGGACCTTCCGGGTGACACTGCTTGATATGAAAAAGTGGGGGTGTGTGCGTCGCTACCTCGGGACGGTTGCATCCGATGGGACCCACGGCACTACCGGTCGTCGAGGCCACGGTATCGCTCGTGGGATGAAACAGTGGGGTGTGACTCAGTCGCTCCCCGGATTGGGATGAAACAGTGGGGGGTGGGTCACGCTGTCCCGCCCGGTAGGCGGTCCCTACTCCCCGTCGTTCACGGGTTCCTTGTACTGTGAGGTGACTGTGTCGCCCTCCCGCCACTGCCAGTAGTAGTAGCGGTTGCCGTTTATCTCCTTGACCGTGAGTGTCGCCTTCCCGGGCACGCCCTCCGGCCGACTCTCGGGCCTGTCGCGTTCGGCTTCGTCGGGCCTCTCGCCCTCTTTTTCTGTCGCCCCCTCTCGGTACGCGGCCAGTTCGTCGGCGTAGGTGGCGATATCGCGTAACGTCTCCGGGGAGTAGTCGGCGAGTCGTTCGGCCAGGCCGTCGGCCACCGAATCGGGTGGTTCCGGGCGTTCGTCGGTCATCGCGTTGTTAACCAACAAGTGCGCCAGTACCGTCAGTTTGTTGGTTAAGACGGGTACGCTGGAGATAGCACTCTCTCTCGCGCGCGCACGCGAGAAAACAAACAGCTATGACTCGGGAGTCAGCGTGGTGTCGACGATACGTCGCGGCGAAAGAAGGCGTGGTCGCGGTTCAGTCGTCGGCGGGCGCTTCGGACTCCGTCGGGCCGAGCGGTTCCTTCGGTTTGATCGGCTCGCCGGACATCTTCCCCTCCTCAGCCAGTGCCATACTGCCCATCACTTCGAGGACGAGGCGGTTGGCGAATCCGGAGGTGATGCCGCCGTTGTAGGAGTTGGTGTCGCTGACGTCGTACTGGGGGGCGACCTCGACGACGTCGAACCCGAAGTTCTCGGGGTCGAGTCGCTTGACGGCCTCTCGGACCATGTAGATGGCCTCGCGCGGGATCAGTCCGCCCGGCTCGGGCTCGCCCGTCCCGGGGGCGTAGGCCGGTTCCATCACGTCGACGTCGAAGGAGATCCAGACCGCGTCGGTGCCGTCGGTCGCGCGCTGGACGGCGTCGACGACGATGTCCGTCAGGTCCATCTCCGAGACTTCGAAGGCCGTGTACCACTTCATCCCGGCGTCGCGCATATCCTCGTAGATGTCGGGACCGGGCCAGAAGCCGCGCGGGCCGATCAGGGTGTAGTTCTCGCCCTCGAAGAGGTCGTCGTCGTAGCAGCGCTTGACCCACGCGCCGTGGTCGTACTCGAAGCCGGTGAGGCCGTCCTCGCCGGTGTCGGCGTGGCAGTCGAAGTGGATGAGGCCGACGCTGTCGTAGTCGTTGGCCTCGGCCCAGCCCTTGATGTCCGGGTAGGAGATGGAGTGGTCGCCACCGAGGACGATGGGCGTCGCCTGCTCCGAGACCTCCGCGACGGCCTCCTCGATGTTGAGCTGGCTCTTGCGGGTGTCACCGGGCGAGACCGTCGCGTCGCCGGTGTCGGCCACGCTGTAGTGGTCGAAGGGGTCGACGCCCGTCTCGATGTTGAAGTGACGGTACGGCGGGGAGGGGACCGTCGAGGCCGCGCGGATGGCCCGCGGACCGTAGCGGGTCCCGGGTCGGATGGTCGTCGCCGTGTCCAGCGGCGCGCCGATGATGCCGATGTCGACGTCCTCCTCATCGAGTTCGTCGCGGTCTACCTCGGGGAGCTTCAGGAACGAAGGGATACCCGAGAAGATGGGTTCGTTGGCCTCGTCGTACTCTTCGCCGTAGATGTCACGTCCGGATCGTTCGTCTGTCATATTTGTGTTCCTTTTTTGTCTCACGGAACCCGTTCGTCCCGTTATTGACGACATTTCTGTTGATGGTGCCACTATTCAAAAGCGTTCCCTGAAATATGTAATACGGACTCGTATGTATGGGGGCGAGACTGGAGTACCACTGGACAATAAAACACCTAATATACTCCCGTGGTGTGGGGGTTCGAACCCCGGCTTCGGCGTGGTCACTCTTCGGTGGTGGTCGGACGGTCGAGAGAATGAGGTCCCGACTCACTCGCTGATGACGAGGTCGGGATGCTCGCGGAACGCGAGGTGCGTGGCGACTTCGAGGGTGTCGTGGATGTGTCGGGTGCTGCGACCGAGGGTGTCGACGGCGCGCTGGAGGATCAACAGCGGTTCGGGCCGCTCCTCCAGCAGGTAGTCGTTAACCTTCTCGACGTGGGCCTCGACGGCGTCGAGCGCCTGCCGGGCGTCGCGGGTGCGCTCGTAGTCCGGGGTGAGGATGGCGTCCCGCGTGGCACTGGACGCTGTGTCGAGTGCGTCGGCGAGGGCGCCGATATGGGCGCTCGTCGCCTCATCGAGGGCGCCGACGTCGTTGTCGGTAACGAGCAACGCGATGTCGGCGGCCACGTCGGCCATCAGGACGATGTCCTGTGCGACCGAGCGGTAGCCGATGAGCGGAAAGCCGGTGTCCAGCCCAACCGCGCGGTTCAGCCGCGGGTTCCGGTAGGTAGCGAAGACGATGCGCAAGAACAGATAGAACAGCTTCTGGACCTGTGACTCCCGATCCAGCACCCGCTCTGCGGCCGCGGCGTCGCCGTTTCGCAGCGCCGTGATCGCGTCCCGCCGCATCGCGCCCTCGGTCCGGCAGAGCCGTCCAAGCAGCGTCCCCAACTCGAAGTCCGTCGGGGCGATGGAACACCGGACGGTGATTTCGGTGTCCTGTTCCTCGACGATGCCCAGCCCCATCAGCCGCCGCTCGGCGCTGAACACGGCGTCGCGCTCCTCGCGGGTCAGCGACTCGGAGGCGCTGATGTGGATGAGCTGTCGGCCCAGCACGTACTGGGAGACGACCGCTCGCTCGATGGCGTCGGCGTCGAACGAATCCACGTCGACGGTGGCCTCCTCGTCGGTGGTCGTCGGGTCCTCGGGCACCAACAGCAACGACCCGCCGCTCTCGTCTCGCTGCATGATGAGGTCGTCACCCTTCTCGATGCCGTGGTGACGGGCCCAACTCGCCGGGACCGTGACGCCGAGCGTCGAAGACCCCAGTTGCTGGACCTTCCGTTTCATCCTGATCGGATCGGGGTTCACGCTCGATCACCCCTCCCCTTCGGGAGTTGTACGTCGCCGTCCATCTCGTATCGTCACGGTGTTTCCGTTCACGTCTTAAGCGACTTTGGTTCCGAAAATCAATTTATTCTCGTTATCGTTGTGTGGTTCGCCTAGTCGTCGCCGTCGTCGCCGCCCGCGACGACAGTCCGGTGGCCCTCCTCGTCGAGGGCGCGCGGCCCGTAGCTACTCCGGGTGGCGAAGCCGACGACGACGAAGACGACGAGGCTCACCGCGGCGGCGATGAACGTCGGCAGGCCGTCGAACGACGCCGTGAAGATACCGTTCTCGATGTACAGCAGCGTGTTCTCGTAGGCGTAGGTCGTCGGCACGAGGACGAAAAACACGAGTCGGGTCAGCGACCCGGCGACCATCGAGGTGATGGCCGCGGGCGTGTTTGCGAGGCTCGGCCAGTAGAGGCCAAAGACCAGCGGCACCAGCGCGCCGGCGAGCATGATGTCGAACGCCAACACGAGCAACATCCCGGTCGCCGAGACCCGCAGCGCGAAGAACACGCCCAGCAGCGTGAACGGAATCGCCATCAGGCGCGTGGTCTTGAGGAGTTTGTCGCTGCCGCTGCCGAACCAGCCTTTGCTCTCGGTGCCGCCGTCGGCGGCGACCTGCGAGTCGGCGGCTTTCTCCTCGTCGACGCGGACGCCGAGGACGTTCCGCGCCATAACCGCCGAGGTGCCGAGGATCGCACCGTCGCTGGTCGAGAACGACGCGGCGACGATGCCGGCGATGACCAACGCCGCGAGCCACGGCGGGACGGCGTTTTGCAGGAGGACGTACAGGACCGCCTGATCGCCCGCGGCGACGCCCAGCGAACTCAGGATCGATCCGGACGAGAGCGCGACGATGGAGAACGGAATCCCGATGACGAGCGTCCCGATACCGCCGATGAAGCAGGCCCGCTGGGCCGTCTCGGGGCTGTCTGCCGCGAACACCCGCTCCATGAAGTCGATGGCGACGATGTCACCGAGCCCCAGCGCCACGATGGTCGCGAGGTTGATGTACGCCCCTTGGCTCGGGTCGGTCAACTGCCCGAGGTTGGCCGGCCCCATCCCGCTGGGGATGGTGATGCCGTAGTTCGTCGCCACGAAGATGATCAGCGCGATGGACCCGACGAAGGCGACGGCCGCTTGGATGACGTCGGTGTACGCCACCGCGAACAACCCGCCCGCGATGGTATAGGCGAACACGATGACCGTGATGAAGAGGACGCCCACGGTGTAACTCGTCCCGACGAACGTCTGGAAGAGGTATCCGCCGGCGACGAGGTTCCCGGCCAGCAGGAAGGCGTAGGCGGTGGCCATGATGACGCTCGCCAGAATCTCGGTCGTGTGGCCGTACTTGCGCCGGTAGAAGTCCGGCAGGGTCGTGAGGTTCATCCGGTTCATCGGCTTGGCGAAGAAGGCGCCCGTGATGAACAGACACGTCGCCAACCCGATCGGCAGCGCCGCGCCGGCCCAGAAACCGAACGACGCCGTGAGGTCGGTGTTCCCCAGCGTCGCGTTCGCGTCCAGTGACTGGGCCATCAACGTCGCGGCGGCGAGGGGCAGGATCAACCCCCGTCCGGCCACGATGTAGTTGATGCTGTCCCCGTTGATCTTCTTTGAGACGTAGAACCCCACCGCGAGCATCACGATGATAGAGGCCGCCACACCGTAGAGGATGATACTCATTTCGACGCTCCCCCATCGGTGACCATCTGTCTACTTACCCCCGATACTGATTTCGAATCTGCAGTCCGGTCCGCTGAACAGCACACGTTCAGGCTCATTTTGGCTACAGAAGTTAGGGAACAGTTCTCCCTAAAAGGCATTCTCATATGATTGTATACCGTGTGCCGGATAGATACAACGAATACGCCTACCTATCAGTAATAGGTGGACACTCGTATAACTCCTGTCCGTCCTGTCGTAGGTACAACTATACTAGGAATTTTAGGAGAGACGCGGGAGCGGGATCCAGCGGTCGCTCTCGGTCGAGCGCCTCCCGACGGGGAGTTCCCGCCAGCGGAGGAGCGTGCGCTGGAACACCCGATAGCTGTAGGGCTCCCCGTGGGGGGCAAACACGACGAGAGCGTACCGCTCGGGAATCTTCTGTCGGTCTATCTTGGTCATCCCGGACACTGTCGCGGGCGAGGTATGGGAGTGATAACAGATCCGCGGTTCGGGCGGGACCCGTTCGTCGACGGTCGTGACGAACCGCCGTCGCGGCCGGTCGGCGTCGTTCGATAGCGGGACGTGGTCGGTCGCGTGGAGGTGCCCGCCGCGGCGCTCACACGCGAGGAAGCCGCCGGCCTCGTGAGGGTGTTCGGACTCGACGTGGGTCGCGACGCGTCGGTGATCCGCCGCGGGATCACCACCCGCCGGACCGGGAGGAACGAAACCACGTGATATCCGTATTCGTCGCCGGGACTTACCACGGTTTCGCTCTCCGCAACCGAGCCGGGCAAATATTGATCTAACACCGTTCTTTTACACCGGACACCCGGAAACGGTCCAACAGGATGTACGAACACGACGGTATTCCACCGATACCCTATTGTACGTCGAAAAAGGGTGGGTGGCGATGAGCGACGGGATAGTCCCCGGAGAGATCACACCCGAAGACGGCGTCATCACGATCAACGAGGGCCGGGAGACGGCCGAGGTGACCGTCGCCAACACCGGCGACGCCCGGTGCAGGTCGGGTCGCACTTTCACTTCTTCGAGGCAAACGCCGCCCTGGAGTTCGACCGCGCGGCGGCGTTCGGGATGCGACTGAACATCCCGGCCGGCACGGCCGTCCGGTTCGAACCGGGCGACGAACGGGCCGTCGACCTCGTCGCTATCGGCGGCAAGCGGGTCGCCCACGGGATGAACGGCCTCGTCGACGGGAGCGTCGACGGCGACGCCGAGGCGGCGGTCGAACGCGCCCACTCGCAAGGCTTCGGCGGCATTCCCGCACAGGCCGGCGTCCCCGACCCCGAGACGGACGAGGAGGGGGAAGAGGAGTGACCCGGGACATAGACCGCGAGACCTACGCCGAACTGTACGGCCCGACCGTGGGCGACACGGTCCGACTGGGCGACACCGAACTGGTCGTCGAGGTCGAGGAAGACCGCCGCACGCCCGGCGACGAGGCGGTCTTCGGCGGCGGGAAGACCCTCCGGGACGGCCTCGGGATGTCCCCGGGGACCACACAGGAGTCCGGGGCGCTTGACTGGGTGCTCACGAACGCGACCGTCCTCGACCCCGTCCTCGGCGTCGTCGCGGCGGACATCGGTATCCGCGACGGCGTTATCGCCGGCATCGGCAAGGCCGGCAACCCCGACACGATGGACGGCGTCGATATGGTCGTCGGCCCCTCGACGGACGTCTACCCCGCCGAGGGGAAGATAGCGACCGCCGGCGGTCTGGACATCCACATCCACTTCAACTCCGCACAGTTGCACGAACACGCGCTGGCGTCGGGTATCACGACGATGCTCGGCGGCGGCTACGGCGGCGGCGCGACGACGACCACCACCGGCCCCGAGAACATCAAGCGCTTCCTGCAGGCCGCCGAGGAGTGGCCGGTCAACGTCGGCTTCTACGGCAAGGGCAACGCCTCGAAACCCGAACCCCTCTACGAACAGGTCGAAGCCGGAGCCTGCGGGCTGAAACTCCACGAGGACTGGGGGTCGATGCCCGCCGCCATCGACAACTGCCTCGACGTGGCCGAGGAGGAGGACGTCCAGGTGTGTATGCACACGGACACCCTCAACGAAGCCGGATTCGTCGAGAACACCTTCGCGGCCGTCGACGGTCGGACGATGCACCTGTTCCACATCGAGGGCGCCGGCGGGGGCCACGCCCCGGACATCATGGAGATGGTCGGCGTCCCGAACATGCTCCCCTCCTCGACGAACCCCTCGATGCCTTACACCGTCAACACCTTCGACGAACACCTCGATATGGTGATGGTCTGTCACCACCTCAACCCCGACGTGCCCGAGGACGTGGCTTCGCCGAGTCCCGCGTCCGGGCTGAGACCATCGGCGCCGAGGACGTCCTCCACGACGAGGGGGCCATCTCGATGATGACCTCGGACTCGATGGCGATGGGCCGGATGGCGGAAGTCGTCAGTCGCACGTGGCAGACCGCCTCGAAGATGAAGTCCCAGCGCGGTCCCCTCCCCGAGGACGAGGGCACCGGCGCCGACAACTTCCGGGTCAAACGCTACCTCTCGAAGTACACCATCAACCCGGCCATCTCGGCCGGCATCGACGAGTGGGTCGGGACGCTCGAACCCGGCAAACTCGCCGACGTGGTGCTGTGGGACCCCGCGTTCTTCGGCATCAAGCCCGCGATGACGTTCAAGGGCGGGTTCCCGGTCCACTCGGAGATGGGCGAGGCCAACGGCTCGCTGATGACCTGCGAACCCATCCTCCAGCGACCGCGGGCGGGCGCCGCCGGCAAGGCCAAACACGGCCTCTCGCTATCGTTCGTCAGTCAGGCGGCCGTCGACGCCGGCATCGACGAGGAGTACGGCCTCGATACGCCCGTCGTCCCCGTTTCCGGGACCCGGTCCCCCGGCAAGGACGATATGCACTACAACGACTACTGCCCCGACGACATCGACATCGACCCCGAGACGTTCGAGGTCGAAGTCGACGGCGAGGTAATCGCTTGCGAACCGAGCGAGGAGGTCCCCCTCGCCCAGCGGTACATGCTCTAACGATGAAACTCACACCCAAAGAGCAGGAGCGGCTGACGGTCTTCATGGCTGCGGAGCTCGCCCGACGGCGCAAGGATCGCGGCGTCAGGCTGAACCACCCCGAGGCGGTCGCGTACATCTCCGACTGGTGCGTCGAACGCGCCCGGGACGGCTGGGACGTCGCCGAGATACGCGCCGAGGCCTCCCAGCTTGCTCGACCCGACGGAGCGTGATGCCCGGCGTCCCCCTCGATGGTCGATATGATACAGGTCGAACCGGTCTTTCCCGACGGGACGAAACTCGTCACCGTCCACGATCCGATCCGGTCGGCCGGGACGACCGCCGACACGGCGGGCGAGGAGGCCGACTGATGCGCCTGACCCACCGTGACGTGGCGACCGTCGGCATCGGCGGGCCGGTGGGGTCCGGGAAGACGGCGCTGGTGACCCGCCTCGTCCCCCGACTCCGCGAGGCGGGCCTCGACGTCGGCGTCATCGCAAACGACATCCTGACACAGGAGGACGCCGACGCACTCCGGGACGCTTTTCCGGCGTCGTCCCCGAACACCTCGTCGCCGGTGTCGAGACGGGGGCCTGTCCCCACACCGGTATCCGGGAGGACCCGTCGATGAACCTCACACAGATCGATTCGTTCCTCGAGGCGGAGCCGGATCTGGACCTCGTCGTCGTCGAGAGCGGCGGGGACAATCTCGCGGCGACGTTCAACCCCGAACTCGCGGACTACTCGCTGTACGTCATCAGCGTCGCCGAGGGCGAGGACATCCCACGAAAGCGCGGCCCCGGGGTCGTCGACTGTGACCTCCTCGTGATCAACAAGACGGACCTCGCGCCCCACGTCGATGTCGACCTCGATGTCCTCGAAGCGGACGCCGACGCGGTCCGGGACGGCCCGTGGGAGTTCACCAACTGCAAGGACGGCGAGGGTGTCGCGGCCGTCCTCGACCACGTCCGCGAGGGAGTGCTGTTCGCGTAGATGGCGACGGACTCGCCCGACCCCTCCGAGGAGGAACGCTCCGCGGCTCCATCTACCGACGCCGACGCCGGCGTGACGAACACCGACGCCCTCCCGCACCCGGCGTTCGAACCGTACGCCGCCGAATCCCTCCCCGCGGCGGCCGTCGGATCGCCCGGGAAAGACGGCCGTCTGGACCTGACCTTCGCCGTCGACGCCGAGGGCGACACGCACCTGACCCGTGACCTCGCCCGGACTCCCTTCCACGTCAGCGGGACGCTGGGCCACGACCCCGCCCCGCGGGCCGAGTCGGTGTACGTCCAGTCGCCGAGCGGCGGCGTCGTCCAGGGCGACCGTCACGACATCGCCGTCTCGGTCGGGCCGGACGCGCTGGCCTCGGTCACCACTGCCAGCGCCACGAAGGTCCTCTCGATGGAGCGCAACTACGCCGCCGCGGACGTCTCGCTGTCGGTCGGCGCGGGCGGCCACCTCGACTACGTCCCGGCGCCGACGATACTCCACGCCGACGCCCGCTTCGGCGAGGACGTCACCGTCGGCCTCGCGCCTGACGCCACCGCCGTCGTCGGGTCGGTGGTCGTTCCGGGCCGCCTCGCCCGCGGTGAGCGCTTCGACTTTGACCGCTACGCGGCCGCCTTCGAGGCCCGCGCCGACGGCGACCTCCTCGTGGCCGACGCGACCCATCTGGCTCCCGGCGAGTCCGACCCGACGGCCCCGGGCGTGATGGGCGAGTTCGCCGTCCTCGGGACGCTGTACGTCCTCGCGCCGGGCGACGAGACGACCACGCTGGTCGAGGCAGTCCGTGACTCCGTCGTCGCCGCCGACCGTGGCCCCGACGCCGCGGCGGAGACTGCCGTGCGAGCGGGCGTGACGGCGCTCCCGAACGACGCGGGTGCGGTCGTCCGCGCCCTCGGTCACCGGGGCCGACCCGGTGACGGGGACGCTGCACGACGCGTGGGACAGTGCCAGAACCGAACTGCTGGGCGTCGGCGCGCCCGCCGACAGGAGGCAGTGATGTTGGTCGCACACGAGTTCCTCGGGACGCTGGCTGACGACGAACTGGCCGCACGGGTCGACACGGCGGACGCGCTGACGGTCACCGTCGACGACACCGACCGCCGGCGCTCGCGGGTCCGGACGACTGCCGACGACGGCACCGACGTCGGCATCGTGGTGGGCCGAAAGCTCCGGGACGGCGACGTCCTGGACGCCGACGGCCGCCCGGTCGTCGTCAGCCTCGAACCCGTCGACGTCCTCGCTGTCGACCTGAGTGGCGTCTCGGGGTCGCCCTCGACAGTCGCCGCGACCGCTCTCGAACTCGGGCACGCCGTCGGTAACCGCCACTGGGACCTCGCACTCAAGGGGACGACGGCGTACTTCCCGGTCACCGACGACCCCGAACGGGTGGAACGGGAAGTCACTCCCCACTGTCCGGAGGGCGCGACCGTGGGGTACGACGCGGTGTCGCCGGCGCTGTTCGACGACGGACAGGTCGGCGGGCACGGTGACGCGGACGGTCACGGCAACGCCAGCAGTCACGACGACGCTCACGGTGCGGACGGTCACAGCCACGCCCACGACGACCACGGACACGACCACTCTCACGGCGTGCGGTCGCTCGACTCGGGCGGTGAGAAGCAGTGACGGACGCCGCGGATCTGGAAGCGCTCAGGCTGTCGGACTCGGCGCTGCCGGTCGGGACCGACAGCGTCTCCTACGGGCTCGAACAGTTCGTCGCGACCGACCGCGTCACCGACGCCGCGGACCTCAGAGCGCTGATCGAGACGTACCTCCGCCGGCAACTGGGGCCGTGTGACTTGGTCGCGCTCCGGGCCGCACATCGGGGTGCCCGGGACGGGGATATCGACGCTGTCGTGGCCGCCGACGCCCGGTTCGAGGCGGCGACGCTCCCGGCGGAGTTCCGCGAGAGCGCGACCCGGACCGGCGGTCGACTGCTCGATCTCCACCGGGAGCTTCGTGAGGACTCGTTCCTCGAATCGTACGCCGACGCGGTCGAGGCCGGCGACGCCGTCGCTTCCCATCCGGTCGTCCTCGGCGTCGTGGCGGCCCGCGCCGGCGTCGCCGAGCGCCGGGCGTGTCTGATCGCCTGTCAGGAGTTCGCTACGACGCTTGTCGGGGCGGCCCAACGGTTGCTCTCGCTCGGTCACACCGACGCCCAGCGGATCCTCCGGGACTCACAGGCAGCGATGACCGCGGCCGTCGACGAGAGCGCCGACCGGTCGCTCGCGGCGATGACGCCGTTCGCGCCCCTGGTCGACGTGCTCGCGGCCGACCACGAAACCGCCGACCGACGGCTCTTCGTGAGCTAGCCGGTGGGCACATTTTTGTCGCCGCTGGCGGAACTTCCCTCTCGACGATGAACGACGAACCCCGGACGCCGCCGGAGGACGACCCCGCGACGGTCGAGGAGCTCTTCGCCGACCTGGTCGAGGTGACCGGCGACGACGAGACCGCTCGGCGAGAGGCGCGGGACGTGAAACACCTCCTCGTTGAGGCCGCCGACCGCGGCCTGATCGACTCCGGTGTCCGTCGCCTCGACGTCCGGGACGTCGCAGAGGCGTTCGTCGGCAGCGTCATCTTCGCGTCGCCGCTGCTCGTCGAGGACGGCATCTTCGACATCGGGCAGTACCTCTTGGAGTTCACGCCCGCGGGCGTCCCGGTGTTCCTCCTCGCGAACACCTGCTTCGTCTTCCTGATGACTTATGCGCTGGTCGAGTGGACCGGCCGCGACAGGGACGAACTGACGAACCTCCTCGGCGTCGTTCCCGCGCGTGTGATGATGACGCTCGTCGTCTCCTTCGTCGTCGCGGCGGTGTTGATGACCGTCTGGGGCCGCGTCGACGGGTGGACTTCGCCGGTCGAAGCGCTGGCGCGCATCAACGTCATCTGGACTGTCGGCTCGCTGGGGGCGGCCCTCGGTGATATCCTCTCGGAGAACAACCCCCCGCCGACGCTCCTAGTACCGGAACAGCTCTCGGGGACCGACCTGTCCGAGTCCGACGCCCCCACGTCCGACGCTCGGCCCGATGCCGTCCGGGAACTGACTGACGCCGAGTTGCTCGACGCCCTCCACCGGGAGTTCGACGACCTCGAATCGGCCGTCTCGGGGTCCGCGGACCGGCGGGAAGTCGACCGGATCAGGACCGAAGCCACGGCGGCGCCGTTCGACGACCTGCTGGGCGGCCGTATCCAGAAGTACACCACCCGCGACGTGGCGGAGTCGTTCGTCGGCAGCATCTTCTTCGCCATCCCCTTCCTCGTCGAGGACGGCGTCTTCGAGATAGCGACCTTCTTCCTCTCGTTTCGCCTCGGCGTCTTCCCGGTGTACTTCATCGTCAACGCCGCGTTCGTCCTCCTGATGATTCTCGCGCTGGTCTACTGGGCGGGCCCACAGGAGGTACAGGTCTATCGGCCGATACTGGGCATCGTCCCCCGGCGGATGGTCGGTATCGCGCTCGTTTCTTTCCTGACGGCCGCTGCGCTGATGACGATGTGGGGGCGCGTCGACGGCTGGCAGGACCCCGTCGTCGCGCTGGCGCGCATTAGCGTCGTCTGGACTGTCGCGTCCTTCGGGGCCGCGCTCGGCGACATCCTCCCGGGCGAGAGCTCGGGCGCGGACCTCTCGGAGGACCTGCGTACGCTCGGTGACAGCCCGCGCCGTGACGACGACAGCGACTGAACCGGTTGGATGGTCGACAACAGCGGGCCGAAATCCCGATTCGACCGCCCGATTCGGCGGTATCGTTCACTATCGACCCAGCGGATAGCCCGATTTTCGGCGGTTTCCGTGTCGTGGTTTCGCGTCGCATACCGCCTTCGCTTCGACGGGTTTTTACATATCACCCCCTTCCGATGGAATGCACACGACAGGTGGCGGATGGCGGCCTTCGGCCGCTACGTCACATCCACTCTCGGCGGGCCTCGCCCGTCGATGACGAAACGTGGCCGGGACAGCGAGTTCCGGTTCGCCGCGGTAGGACGCGGCGATTGCGAGATATGAGGATTCCACCCCTGCGGTCCGCCGTACAGATGGGATCTGATGGTAGCCTCGACAGTTCAGTGACGTTCTCTGAGCGATTCAGAGCGCTGTCACTGGATGACGGACACATAGAAATGTCTCCGCCAGCCCCCTGATTGATATCAGGAGATCATTCCGGTTGATCCTGCCGGAGGCCATTGCTATCGGAGTCCGATTTAGCCATGCTAGTCGCACGAGCTCATACTCGTGGCGGAAAGCTCAGTAACACGTGGCCAAACTACCCTACAGACCAGCATAACCTCGGGAAACTGAGGCCAATACTGGATGGCGCTTCGACGGTGGAACGCCCCGAAGCGCGAAACGTTCAGGCGCTGTAGGATGTGGCTGCGGCCGATTAGGTAGACGGTGGGGTAACGGCCCACCGTGCCGATAATCGGTACGGGTCGTGAGAGCGAGAGCCCGGAGACGGTATCTGAGACAAGATACCGGGCCCTACGGGGCGCAGCAGGCGCGAAACCTTTACACTGCACGACAGTGCGATAGGGGGACTCCGAGTGCGAGGGCATATAGTCCTCGCTTTTCTGTACCGTAAGGTGGTACAGGAATAAGAACTGGGCAAGACCGGTGCCAGCCGCCGCGGTAATACCGGCAGTTCGAGTGATGGCCGATATTATTGGGCCTAAAGCGTTCGTAGCTGGCCACACAAGTTCGTCGGGAAACCTACCCGCTCAACGGGTAGTCGTCCGGCGAAAACTGTGTGGCTTGGGACCGGGAGACTTGAGGGGTACGTCCGGGGTAGGAGTGAAATCCTGTAATCCTGGACGGACCACCGATGGCGAAAGCACCTCAAGAGCACGGATCCGACAGTGAGGAACGAAAGCTGGGGTCTCGAACCGGATTAGATACCCGGGTAGTCCCAGCTGTAAACGATGCCCGCTAGGTATGCCACAGGCTTCGAGCCTGTGGTATGCCGTAGTGAAGACGTAAGCGGGCCGCCTGGGAAGTACGTCCTGCAAAGGATGAAAACTTAAAAGGAATTGGCGGGGGGAGCACTACAACCGGAGGAGCCTGCGGTTCAATTGGACT
>NZ_WPCA01000013.1 GCF_009741825.1 Halapricum sp. CBA1109 | reverse complement strand
GAGCCGGACGGCTCGCGTGCGAGACCCGAGCGTAAAAAAGTGGGATTTATCATCGCGCCGCCCATACCGCCCATGCCGCCCATACCGCCCATGCCGCCGCCCATACCGCCGCCGGGGCCGCCAGGGGCGTCGTCATCGTCGTCGTCGGAGCCGCCGCCCTTCATGTCGCCGGCGGCGATGACGTCGTCGATGCGCAGGATCATCACGGCCGCCTCGGTGGCGGACTCGACAGCCTGGGTCTTCACGCGGAGGGGCTCGACGACGCCGTTGTCCTTCATGTTGATGATGTCGCCCGTGTAGGCGTCCAGCCCGACGGTGGTGTCGCCGCCGTCGTGCTGGCTGCGGAGGTCGACCAGCGAGTCGATGGGGTCGAGACCGGCGTTCTCAGCGAGGGTGCGCGGGATGACGTCGATGGCGTCGGCGAAGGCCTCGACGGCGAGCTGCTCGCGGCCGCCGACGGAGTCGGCGTAGTCACGCAGGCCCAGCGAGAGCTGCGCTTCGGGTGCGCCCCCGCCGGGCACGACCTGCCCGTCCTCGAGGGTCACGCGGACGACGCCCAGCGCGTCGTCGACGGCGCGCTCGACCTCGTCGACGACGTGCTCGGTGCCGCCGCGGAGGACGAGGGTGACGGCCTTGGCGTCCTCGACGTCCTCGACGAAGATGCGCTCGTCGCCGGCGATCTCCTTCTGGGAGACCGAACCCGCGAAGCCGAGGTCGTCGGCGGAGATGTCGTCGATGTTCGAGACGATGCGGGCGCCCGTCGAGCGCGACAGCGCCTTGACGTCGGACTTCTTGGCGCGTCGAACGGCGAGGATGCCCTCCTGTGCGAGGTAGTGCTGGGCCATATCGTCGATGCCCTTCTGGCAGAAGACCACGTCGGCACCGGCCTCGGCGATCTTGTCGACCATCTCCTTGAGCTGCTGTTCCTCCTGATCGAGGAACTCCTGGAGCTGGTCGGGGTCGGTGACGTTGACCTCGGCGTCGATCTCGGTCTCCTGGACCTCGATGGCGGTGTCAAGCAGCGCGACGTTGGCGTCCTCGACACTGTAGGGCATGTTGTCGTGGACGCGCTCTTTGTCGACGATGACGCCCTCGACGAGTTCGGACTCCTCGATAGCGCCGCCGACGACGGTCTCGACGGAGACGTTGTCCGTGTCGACGCCGTCCTCGTCGGCGACCGACTGGACGGCCTGCACTAGCAGCGACGCCAGCGTGTCCTTGGCGGACTCGGCGCCCTTGCCCGTCATCGCCGTCTCGGCGATGGACTCGAGGATCTCGGTGTCGTCCTCGTCGACCTCGATGGCCATGTCCTCGAGGATCTCGGTGGCCTTCTCGGCGGCCTGACGGTACCCCTGTGCCAGGATCGTCGCGTGGATGTCCTGGTCCAGCAGGTCCTCGGCTTTGGCGAGGAGTTCACCGGCGATGACGACCGAGGTGGTCGTCCCGTCGCCGACCTCGTCCTCCTGGGTCTGGGCGACTTCGACGATCATGTTCGCCGCGGGGTGCTCGATGTCCATCTCGTCGAGGATGGTGACGCCGTCGTTGGTGACGACGACGTCGCCGGTGTCCCCGACGAGCATCTTGTCCATCCCCTTCGGACCCAGTGTGGTCCGGACGGACTCGGCGACGGCCTTCCCGGCCGTGATGTTCATGGACTGTGCGTCCTTCCCGGACGTTCGCTGGGAATCCTCCGAAAGTACGATGAGGGGCTGGTTACCCATCTGCTGAGCCATAGTCATCGCAAGGATTGAATGTCCTTCTATATAAAAGTGTCGTATCGTGGCACAAAGCGGCCGAACCGGGGTGGGTCAGACCGGGTGTGACAACGAGTACCGAGCGAGGGTTTAAATACTACTATTCGCGCCCCGTCGTCCGGCCAGTAGCGTCCCGCCGAGGGTGAGGACGGCGACGGCGGCCGCCGCCGCGAACACCGCCCGGACGCCGCCGAGGGGGACGGCGAGGCCGAACGCCAGCGGCGAGCAGAACTGGCCGAGATAGCCCGCCGAGGCGACGTAGGAACTCAGCGACCCTTGACGGTCGGGCGGCGCGAGCGCTTCGATCCACGCGAACGCGCTGGGAAACACCAGCCCGATGCCGAACCCGATGAGGACGACCGGCGCGGCGGCGGCGAGCGGCGTCGCGACGACCGCCGCCAGCGCGAACCCGACGGCCCACAGCGCCCCGGCGGCGGTGACCAGCCACGTCCGGCCCGCGCGGGCGACCAGTCGGTCGTAGACGGCCGCGACGACGCCGCCGGCCGCACCGTTGACCGCGAGGTACAGGCCGACGGTCAGCGTCGCGGTGACGCCGACCTCCCCGAGCAACTGCGGGTAGTAGACGACGACGGCGTACAACAGGAGGTTCGCGGTGAAATAGAGGAGGTACACTGCGGGGATGGTCGGCCGCTCGACGAACACCGCCGCCAGCCCGCGGAGCCGTGCCGACAGCGACGCGTCCGACCCGGCGGGCCGGCTGCGGTCGGTCGTCGGGATAGCGAGTACCGCCGCCAGCCCCAGCGGAATCGCCACGAGGTACACCGCGAAGGGGGCCTGCCACGACAGCGACCCCAGCGCCCCGCCGACCAGCGGCCAGACGGCCGCGCCGAGGCTGTTCGCACTGCTCCGGAGCCCCAGCGCCCGGTCCATCCGCCGACCTTCGTAGAGGGTGAACAGCAGCACCGTTATGCCGGTGTAGACGAACGCGACGCCGACGCCGAGAACGACCCGTGAGGCCAGCAACGGTAGGAAACTGTCGACGACCAGCCCCGCCCCGCCGCCGACGCCGTAGAGGCCGAGTCCGAGGACGAACGGCCGCCGGGGACCGATCCGGTCGATGATCGACCCCGCGACCGGGCTCACGAGGACGATCAGGATACCGTGCGTCGTGATGATGAGGCCCGCGAGCGCCCCCGAGACGCCGAGGCCGGCGCTGATCGACGGCACGACCGGCCCCAGAATCGCGCCAGCCATCACCGTCAGCGTGGCCGCGGCGAGGATCACGCCCAGCGTCGCTCGGGTCCGCCCGCTGTCGTGCATCTGCCGGGCGTTGTGACTCGACGGGCAACGGCGTTTCGAACTGCCTGTCCCGACCGCCGAGAGACGGCGGCCTCGGGACGCTGTCCCAACCGCCGCAGACGGCGGCCTCAGTACTCCATCCCGAACCGGCGGTGTCGGAGTTCCGGCGTAATCTTGATTCGCTCTACGTCCTGTCCGGTCCGGTACCAGACGAACGCTGCCCGGATGAACAGCTCCCGGCACTCGATGCGGACCTCCCGCGGGACGCCCTCGGAGTGTTCGTGGACGTCGGCGATGGCCGCGTCGGTGAACAGCGTCTGCTCTTGGCCCTCGTAGGCCTCGTCCCGGAAGTACGCCATCGAGCGGCCGATGTACTCGGCGATGTCCTCGGGGCTGAACGGCTGGATACCCTCGTAGTAGCGCAGTCGCGACCCCAGCGTCCCGCGGAGTTCGGCCACGCGGCGCTTGCCCTCGGGCGTCCCCATCAGGAACAGGCGCACGCCCATATCGCCGGCGACCTGCAGCGTCGACAGCAACTCCGCCGGCAGCACCTCTATCTCGTCGACGACGAGCAACAGCGTCTTCCCCGCCGCTCGAATCTCGTCGACAAGCGAGTGGACCGCGGCCTTGGCCTCCTCGGTGACCCACGGGACGCCGTTGCGAATCTGGTCGTACTCGTCGGTGTCTATCTCGTAGCCCGCCTCGGCGGCCGCACCGATCAGCGTCGCGTACAGCTTCCGCGGTGTCGTCTCTCTGGGATTGTCCAGATAGGCCACGATGAAGTCCTCGTGTTTCCCGAGGTCCCGGCGGACGATCTCGCGGAACGCGGTCTTGCCGGTCCCGTAGGGGCTGACCAGCCCGATGTGCTGTCCTGCAACAGCCAACTCGTCACCTGATTGAGCATCTCGGTGTCGTGGCGGACGTACAGCGGTTCGGGCATCTGGTCGAGGCTCGCCTCCTCGGTGAACGGCAGGTCCGTCACCTCCTCGGGGTCCCCGCCCAGCGCCTCCCCGAACGCCAGCAGTCGCTTCTCGACCTCCTGTAACTGATCGAGCAACACCCCCTCAGAGCGGGTGCTGTCCCGCTCGTCGTCCTCTTCCCGCAGCTGTCGGAGCCGTTCGACCACGTCGCCGACCCTGTCGCCGTCGGCGCGCGTCACGTCGACGCCCGAATCCGATTCCTCGGTCACTGTTGACTCCTTTCGGGAAGCGCCGTAGTGGGACTTTCGGTGTGCTCCAGCGGTCGCGCCCCTAGTCCGACTCCAGTTATCGACGTGTGAGAATAATCACAAACACCTTGTGGTCTGTTGTCGTCTCTCCCCTATGCGGGACCTATTCGGATGATTCACGTCCTCTCTGTCGCCGCCGACGACGACGCCCGTCGGGTACTCGACGCGGCGCTCACGACGACCGACGCGGCGGTCACCGAGCGGTCGCCCGACACTGCGGCCGACGCGGGGGCGGTCGATTGTCTCCTCTGGGGGTGTCCGATAGACGAGCGATTCGCCGCCGTCCGGCGGTCCCACCCGGATACCCCGACTGTCGCTGTCGTCCCCGAGAGCTGTTCGGACACGCTGACGACGGCGCTCGACGCGGGGGCGGCCGACGCCGTCGACGCCGCGACGCTCGCCGACCACCCGACGCTCCTCGGCCAGCGTCTCGCCGGCGTTCTCGCCTCGGAGACAGACCTCGACACGGCGACTGCCGAGGCGCATCCGGACCCGGAACGACACGTCGCCGACGCCGTCGTCCAGAACTTCCCGAACGGTGCCGTGACGCTCGTCGACCGGGACCTCCGGTACGCTCTCGCCGGCGGACGCCTGTTCGACCGACTGTCGGTCACGCCCGACGATGTCGTGGGCGCACACGTCAGGGCTGTCGGGTCGGGAGACCGCGACCAGTTCGTCGACTCCTACGAGGCCGCGCTCGACGGCCGGGAGACCGTCGTCGAAACGGTCGTCGAAGGCCGGACACTGGTCCATCGGACCGTCCCGGTCACCGACGGGTCCGGCCGCGTCACCTCCGCAGTCGGGATGACACAGGACGTCACCGAGCGAACGCGGCGGGAGTCCGAACTCTCCCGAAACCGGGAGTTCCTGCGGGAGATACAACACGTCGCCGCTATCGGTGGTTGGGAGGTCGACGACCAGTCCGAGACACTTCGCCTGACCGACGAGGTCTACCGGATATACGGGCTGTCCCCCGACCAGGACCTGTCTCTCGAGGACGCCATCGGGTTCTACCACCCGGACGACCGTGAGACGGTCCGAGAGGCGTACGAACGCCTCTTGTCGGCGGGCGAGAGCTACGACTTGGAGCTACGTATCGAGACTGCGGACGGCGACTGTCGCTGGATACGGACCCGGGGCGAGCCGTGGACCGACGACGACGGGACACAGATCGGAGCGCGAGGGACGTTTCAGGACGTGACCGACCGGCGCGAGCGCGAACGCGAACTCCGTCGGAAGAGCCGCGCCATCGAGGCGGCGCCGATAGGTATCACTATCTCGGACCCGTCCCGTGAGGACAACCCGCTTATCTACGCTAACCAGCAGTTCCACGACCGGACGGGCTACTCGCCCGAGGAAGCTATCGGTCGGAACTGCCGGTTCCTACAGGGGGAGGACACGGACCCCGAGACGGTCGCTCGCATCCGTGCGGCTATCGACGACGAACGACCGGTCACAGCCGAACTCCGCAACTACACGCGCGACGGGTCGATGTTCTGGAACCAACTCGAAGTCGCACCGGTGTGGGACGCAGACGGCGAACTGCTCAACTACGTCGGATTCCAGCGGGATGTCACCGAGCAGGTCGAGTACGAGCGCGCACTCGAGGAGTCCCGGAACCGGTACCGGACGCTCGTCGAGAACTTCCCGAACGGCGCGGTCGCGCTGGTCGATGCGGACCTCAGATACACGACCGTCGGCGGGACGCCGGTCGAGGAGGCCGAGGCGACGCCGGACGAACTCCGAGGGGCGCACGTCGCCGAGGTCCTCCCGGACGAACTCGCCGAGGTAGTGGTCCCCCACTACACCGCTGCCCTCGATGGCGCCCCCAGTTCCTTCGAGGAGACCATCGGCGACCGGATCTACCAGTTCCGTATCGTCCCGGTCCGGGCGGACGACGGATCGGTGTTCGCCGCGATGGGCGTCTCACAGGACGTGACCGAACAGCGCGAACGAGCGCGTGCGCTGGAAAAGCGTGAGCGGATCCTCCATCAACTCCACGTGGCGTCCCGGGAGTCGTACCCTCCGACCGCCGAGGCCGACGTCGCGACGTTCGTCGTCGAGTTCCTCGAGAACGCTTTCGGCTTCGAGTACGTCAGTGTCAGTCGATTCGACGAGCAAGACGGTGTCTTGCGACCACAGACCCGGTCCCTCCGTGTCGACGATGCGCCGGGTGCCTCGGGCGTCGTCTCTCCCGGTGACTCCCCGCTCTGGGACGCCTACCGGACGGGCGACTCCCGTCTGGTCGACCCGGCGGCCGCCGGTGCGTCTCTCGACCTCGCTGCTGACCGGATACTCGCGGTCCCCATCGGCGACTTCGGACTGATCGTGGTGGGCGACACCGACGACGAGGCGTTCGACGACGTCGACCGGGAACTGATAGAGGTGGTGGCGACGAACGCGGAGGCGGTACTCCAGAGCCTCCAGCGCGAACAGGCCCGGACGGAACTCGCGGGCAAACTGGACGAGCAGGAACAGGCCCTCGAGCAACTGCGCAGCATCGTCGAGACGATTCGGACCCTCCAGCGCCGCATCGCCGACAGCGACAGCCACGACGAACTCGAGGCCACTGTCTGTGACGAACTGCTCGAAGCCGACCGCGTCGACTTCGCGTGGATCGGCCACCCACAGACCGCCGACACCGACCTCACGGCGACGACGTGGGCCGGCGCGGGGAACGCGTACCTCGACGCCGTCCTGCAGGACGACGCCGAGAGCCTCCCCGCACGGCGGGCCGCCGCGGACCGAGAGCCACAGCGTGTCTCTCACATCGCCGAACACGTCCACGAGGGGGACTGGGCCAAAGAGGCGATGTCGGCGCAGTTCACGGCCGCGTTGAGCGTGCCACTGGTGTACGACGGCGTCCTGTACGGTGTCCTGTCGGTGTACTCCCGGTCGGACGAGGGGTTCGACGAGACGTACGAGGAACTGCTCGACGACGTCGGGTCCCTCGTGGTGACCTACAGCCGGATCCTCGAACAGCGGTACCCCGGCTCGAACCAGGAGTACACCGAACTCGTGTTCGACGTGGCCGACCGGACGTTCCCCTTACAGCGCCTCGCGGCCGAGACCGACACCGAAATCAGATACGACACTGTCGCCGAGACGATGGACGACGCGGTCCGGATTCTCGTCACGGTCGACGAGGGCGACGTCGGGTGCGTGCTGGACCGCGCACGCGAGAGTCCGAGCGTCCTCGACGCCCGGCGGTTCGGCAGCGGCGACGGCGACCAGTTGAGTCTCACGCTCGAACGCCCGTTCGTCGCCGCGGACATCGGGAAACACGGCGGTGAACTCGTGGGGGCCGTATCGGACCCGACGCGGACGCGACTCACCGTCACGCTCCCGCGAAACGTCTCGACCCGGCCGATATTCGACGCCCTGACGACCCGATTCGACGACATCGAGATGGCCGCCCAGCGCCAGCGGTCACGACGGACCGAGACGACGACCGACGACCTCACCGACCGACAGTTGGAGGTCCTGAACGCCGCCTACCACGGCGGGTACTACGAGATGCCCCGTGACGTGACGGGGTCGGACCTCGCGGCCGCGTTCGACATCTCGGGGCCGGCGGTGTCGAAACACCTCAGGGCGGCCCACCGAAAGGTCCTGACACAGTTTCTCGACACGAGGCAATAATCGGCCCTGATAACCACGGGTTAGACAGTTAACCGCCAGTATCGCCGAGCGGTTCCGTAGCGAACTGTCAGTCTGAACGTTACTGTCCCGCAACACCTACCTAGAGGGCATACATGTCACTACTAGACCAGATCAAGATAGACCGCCTCGACCTGCGGCCGAAACTCATCCTCGCGTTCGTCCTCGTGGCGGCGTTGGTCGCCCTGACAGGCGCCGTTGGGTACACCAGTGTGGGCACCGTCGACGCCGAACTCCACTCTATCGTCGAGGACGACGTCGCGGAGGCCGACGCCTCGATGGAGATGAAGTACGACCTCGAATCGGAGCGGCGTGCCCTGTTGGCGGTCGCCGCCGGTGATATGGACGCCGTCGAGGAGTACCGTGCTGCCGCCTCGGATTTCGAGGACCAGTACTCGAGACTCGTCGACCGTGACGACCTGACCGACGAACAGGAGCAACGTCTCTCGGAGATGCAACGCCAACACGAGACCGCTGGTGATACCGCCGAGGAGGTCATCACGGCGATGGAAGCCGGGAACGAGGACGCCGCACAACAGAAAGTAACCGAGGTCGACGACATATACGCGTCCCTCGAGGAGGATACGGTCGCCTTCGAGGAGGACGCGAACGAGAAGATGGCTGCCTCGGTCGCTGCCGCCGACGACACGACGAACCAGAGCCAACTGTTCATCCTCGGATTGAGTCTCTTCGCGTTCGCGGTGGCCATCGCTATCGGACTGTTCGTCGCGCAGCGCATCACCAAACCGATCACGGAACTGGAGGCGGCCTCCGTCGCGATGAGCGAGGGCGACCTGACGACCGAGGTCGAGGACCACCTCGAGAACGACGAACTCGGCCGGATGAGCGACGCCTTCAGCGAGATGCAGGCCAATATGCGCGAGGTGTTCACCGAGATAGACACGTTCAGCAACAACCTCGCCGCCGGCGACGACGCACTCCAGACCCGCGACCGGAAGACCGACCTCCCCGGGAGCTACGGCGAGATTATGACGAATCTCGACCGCGGTGCGACCCAGATGGTCGGCGGCTTCGAGGAGATTCGCTCGGCCAGTCAGGACCTCCAGAACGGCCGACTCGACCGGGAGATAGACACCGACCGACCCGGCAACTACGGCGAGATACTGACGACGTTCGACGACGGGATGGAGACGCTCTCGGAGAGCTTCGAGGAGATATCCCACGCGAGCGCCCGGCTCAAAGACGGCGACCTCGACCAGCGACTCGACACCGACCAGCCCGGGGAGTACGGCGACGCGCTCTCGGACCTGCAAGCCGGCGTCGAACAACTGGGTGACAGTATCGAGTCCGTCCAGTCCATCGCCACGGAGGTCGCCGCGTCGAGCGAGGAGGTCACCGCCAGTGCCGAGGAGATAGAGGCCGCGAGCGAGGAGGTCGCGACCTCAGTCGAGGAGATATCCCACGGCGCGGAACTCCAGAGTGAGAACCTCGAGGAAGTCGCCAGCGAGATGAACGATATGTCCGCGACCGTCGAGGAGATAGCCTCCTCCTCCGAGGAGGTGGCCGCGACTGCGACGACCGCCGTCGAACGGGGCGAGACGGGCCGTGAACACGCCGCCGACGCCTCCGAGGAGATAGCGGCCATCGAATCGACGGCCGTGGAGGCCACCGATCAGGTCCAGACCCTCGAGGCGAAGATGGACGAGATAGGCGAGATAGTCGAGATGATAACCAACATCGCCGAGCAGACGAACATGCTCGCGCTCAACGCGTCTATCGAGGCCGCGCGGGCGGGCGAGGCCGGCGAGGGCTTCGGCGTCGTCGCAAACGAGATAAAGTCACTCGCCGAGGAGGCCGCACAGGCGACCACCGAAATCGAAGCCCGTATCGACGAGGTCCAGTCGACGACCGACGAGACGGTCGACGAGATGGAGGAGATGCGTGCCCGCGTCGAAGCCGGCTCCGACACCATCGAGGACGCAATCGACATGTTCGACGACATCGCCAACGCCGTCCAGGAGGCAGAGGGCGGGATTCGCGAAATAAGCGACGCGACCGACGACCAGGCCGCCTCCAGCGAAGAGGTCGTCTCGATGGTCGACGAGGTGTCGGGCGTGAGCCAACAGACCAGCGCCGAAGCGAGCAACGTCTCCGCCGCGACCGAGGAACAGGCGTCCTCGCTCTCTGAGGCCTCACAGAATCTCCAGCAACTCTCGGGACTGGCCGACACGCTCCACGACGAGGTGTCGGACTTCGAGACCGGGACCGACCTGCAGGACGCACACACCGACCCGTCGACTAGCCAACCCACCCCCGAGGCCGCCAACGACTCCGAACCCGAGGCCGCCGCCGACTCCGATTCCGGACCGACCGTCCTCGACCCGGAGACGAGTCTCACTCCGCCGACGAACGGCAACGGGTCCGGCGACGGGGACCGACCACCCCGGAGGGAACACTGATGTCCGGTGGCACTGCGACGGTCGACGCCCCCGAGCAGGTACTGGTCTTCTCGCTCGGGGCCGACCGGTTCTGCGTCGGTATCGACCGCATCGACGAAATCGTCGAGGCGGACACGGTGAGTTCGCTCCCGGGCGCCCCGCCCCTCGTCGAAGGCGTGATGAACCTGCGTGGCGAGACGACGACCGTCATCGACCCGTCGTCGGTCCTCGACGGTGACTCGACGGCTACGACCCGGCAGGTCATCATCTTCGACACCGACGACGACCGGAAGGTCGGATGGCTCGTCGACCGGGTCCACCGCGTCGAGGACCTCGCCGACCCGGAGACCGAGCCGGTCGAGGACAACCAGTACGTCGAGGGTATCCTGCAGACGGACGACGGGTTCGTCCTCTGGGTCGCCCCCGGTCCCGTCCACAGTCGACTCGACTAGTCTCGCCGGTCCCCTCGTCGCTCGTCGGTCGAGCCCGGTCACCGGCGTCCCGCACGTTGAAAAGAGCGACGACCGCCCGCTGTGACTCGCCTATCCGGTGAACTGGTGGTACTCCAGCCCTTGGTGTTTCATCTCGTTGTGCTTGCGTTCGAGGAACGAGTACACCGAGCCGTGGGGTGCGCCCTCGATGATCATCTCGGCGGCCTCGCGGGCGGCCTCGACCTGTTCGGGCCCGCCGATCATCGCGAACGTCGACCCGTAGATGGCGACCGACGCGCCGGTCAACTCCTCCATCAACTCCCGCGTGCGGCCGTCCTCGCCGATGAGCCGCCCCTTGATCCGTTTGAGGTCGTTTTTGTTCCGGGCGATGTCGCCGACATCGATGAGATCGAACAGCATCATATCGTCCTCCAGAAGCCGAAAGGCGTCTTCGGGCGTGAACCCGCGCCCGATGGCCTTGACGATGTCGGGACCGTTCAGTGCCGCCAGCGGGTCGCCCACGGACTCGACTTTGACCGACCCGGTCTCGCTGTCGATGTCCAGTCGCACCTCCGCGCGCTGTTCGATCTCGCGCATCGTCTCACCCCCTTCGCCGATGAGAACGCCGATCCGATCCTGCGGAATCGTCACGTGTTGCATAAACGGCCGTATGCGACCGCACAGGATAAGTGTTCGGCACTCACCACCGGTAGGAATTTGTCGCTGGCGCGAGCGCAGTGGCGTATGCAACGGCCCTCCAGACGCGCGTTCATCGCCGGCGCGTTCACCGCCACGGCGGGACTCGCTGGCTGTTCGATCCCCGGCGAAGCGGTGACCGACCGCACCTCCCGGACCG
Source organism: Halapricum sp. CBA1109 (assembly GCF_009741825.1). Taxonomy (GTDB): domain Archaea; phylum Halobacteriota; class Halobacteria; order Halobacteriales; family Haloarculaceae; genus Halapricum. The sequence goes on along the minus strand of NZ_WPCA01000013.1, from coordinate 21,309 downwards.
TCGAGGCGACCGGCGGCACACCGCTGATCGTCGAGAACACAAACGGCGCGGTCAGCGTCACCGACGGCGCCACCGACGGCATCGAGATGACGATCACGAAACGCACCCGCTACGGCGAGGACCTCCTCTCGGCGGTCACCGTCGACAGCGACACGACCGACGACCGGACCCGAATCGAGACGGTCGTCGGCGACGTCCCGAACGACGCCAGCGTCGCCGTCGACCTCGACCTCACGCTCCCCGACGACGTCCCCGTCGAGCGTCTCCGGACCCGGAACGGCGACGTCTCGGCGACCGACGTGGCCGGCGACGCGACGCTGACGACGACCAACGGCCGCGTCCGCGCGGACGGTGTCGACGGGTTCCTGACGCTGCGCTCGACCAACGGCACCGTCGAAGCCCGGGACGTGGGCGGCATCGACGATGTCGAGACGACCAACGGCGAGGTGGACGTCGAGGTGCCCGCCGTCCGCGGGGACACCACCGTCGAGACGACCAACGGGCCGATCAGGGTCGCCGTCCCCGACGACCTCGACGCCGTGGTCGACCTCCAGACGACGAACGGCGACGTGGGGTACAGCGGCCTCGCCCTCGACGTCGACATCGACCGGACGACGCGCCTCCGCGGGACCCTCGGCGAGGGCGGGAATACGCTCACCGCCGAGACGACCAACGGCGACGTCCGCCTCCGCCCGATCTGAGCCTCAGAGGCGACCCTGTAACTGCCGGGTCGTCACGGCCGCCCCGACGGCGACGACTATCGCCACACCCGCCTTCACGGCCGCGCTTATCGGGTCCTCGGCCAGCAGTTCGTACCCCTGTGCGAGCACCAGAAAGGAGAGGCCGCCGATGACACCCCACAGCAGCACCTCCTTGGTGGCCGGTCTCATCGCGTCGCGACGGCCTCTATCTCCACGTCGACGCCCTTCGGGAGCGCCGCGACTTCGACGGCGCTGCGGGCCGGCGGGTCCGACTCGAAAAAGCCCTCGTAGGTGTCGTTCATCGCGTCGAACTGCTCTACGTCGGTCATGTAGACGGTCACCTTCAGTACGTCGCCCATGCTCGACCCCGCCTCTTCGAGTATCGCGGCGACGTTCTCTAAGGCCTGCTCGGTCTGGACGTCGATGGCCGCACCGTCGAGCAAGTCGCCGTCGGGCGTCATCGGTATCTGCCCGGCGGTGAACACCATATCGTCCGTCGCCGTCGCCTGACTGTACGCTCCGACCGCCGCCGGGGCCGCGTCGGTACTGACGATGTCTCTCATACTCTTTACCCCGCCCGGCAGGGGCATAAAAACACCGCGGCGGGAAGCGCCCGATTTATTCGCGCCGGCCGCGAGGTGGCGGTATGGAGCTGAACGCGCGGTTTCTGTACGGTATCGGGCTGTTCGTCCTCGGGGCCGGCAACGCCGTCTTCTCGGCCGGGCAACTGCTGGAGGGGGAGATGTCGCGGCTGCTCGCCCTGCTGGTCGGTATTATGGGCGTCACGCTGCTCGGTATCGGTGGGCTGATCGCCGTCGACTCGGACCGCGTCGCCGCGCCGTCGCTGTCGGACCGCACCCTGTTGGCTATCGCCGCCGTCGGGGTCCTCGTCGGCCTGTTTCTGGGCCTCGGCGGCGTCGGCCTGCTGCTCACCGCTTGATCAGCGTTCGGCGCAGAAATCGACGAAGTTCCGGAGGATGCGCAGGCCCGTGTCGCCGCTTTTCTCGGGGTGGAACTGTGTCCCGAAGACGTTGCCCGCCTCGTTGGCGACGACGCTGGCGAACTCCGTCCCGTAGTCGGTGCTCGCCACCACGCGTCGTCGTCCTCGGGGTCGGCGTAGTAGGAGTGGACGAAGTAGGCGTGTTCGCCGTCGACGCCGTCGAGTAGCGGGTGGTCGCGCTGGACGTCGAGTTCGTTCCAGCCCATATGCGGGACCTTCCGGTCGCCGTCGAATCGCCGGTTCGCGCCGGGGATCAGGTCCAGCCCTTCGGCCCCGCCCTCGCCGGCGTGTTCGGCCTCCTCGCTCGTCGTCAACAGCATCTGCATCCCCAGACAGATACCGAACAGCGGCGTCCCGGACTCGGCCTCCTCGACCAACGTCTCCCGGAAGGGGCCGGCGTTGTCCATACCCTCCGAGAACGCTCCGACGCCGGGGAGGACGATGCCGTCGGCGGCCGCGAGGGCGTCGGGGTCGCCGCTCACCTCGACGCTCGCGTCCGCCCGTTCGAGGCCGCGGGTGACGCTCCGGAGGTTCCCGAGGCCGTAGTCGACGACCACCACGTCCGCGGTGGTCTGGCGTGTGCTGCTCATACCGGCCGTTCGAGAGGCGGGGGGAAGTCCCTTTCTGTCGCCACCAGCGTTGCCGCCCGGTCCTCACGCTGTGTAGGTTCTGATCGTCTCGATCCGCTCGCCCTCGAAGGCGAACACGTCGACGAACCCGAACAGGCGGTCGCCCGACGCCGACAGGAGGTGCCCCTCGACGGCGACCGACGTACCGTCGGCGTAGACGCCGTCGAGGACGTGGTCGGTGTCTTTCTGGGGTCGCTCCTCGCACATAAACCGGACGAACCGGTCCGGTCCCGAAAGCGTCCGGTCCGGGCGGACGTGCTCGAAGCCGTCGGCGAGCAGCGACCGGAGGCGGTCGTACTCGTCGTCGTCGATGGCTCGGTAGTACGTCCGCGCGACCGTCTCGCGGTCTTCCATACCGACCGCTTGGGACGGCCCCGTGGAGAAACCGACGGTTCGGTCACTCCCCGTCGTCCTGCAGTTCGGCGGCGATATCCGCGACCTCCTCGTCGCTGCGTCCGCGTCGTCCTCGCCGTCGTTCTGGGCCTCCAGTTCCGCGGCTATCTCGGCGACCTCCTCGTCGCTGACATCCTCCTCCGGGTCGGTCTTCTCGCTGACCGACTCGCGGGTCTCTTCGACCGACGGTGGCTGTTCGTCTGGCGCGACCTCACCGACGGCGTCGGCGATTTGGTCTTCGCCGGCCCCCTCGGGACCGCCCATCTCGACGCCCTCGCCGCCGTACTCGCGGGCCCGCCGCGCGGCCTCGGTCGCTGGTCCCCCGGGGTCGCTCTCGCCGTCGGTCGCGTCCTCGCCCGCGTCGGCTTCGATGCGGTCGACGTCGAGGTCGACGCCGCCGGCCGCGGCCGCGCCGCCGTCGTCTTCAGTCGCCTGTTGTTCCCGGACCCGGTCCATGACCGATGTCTCCTCCTCGCCGATGGTCACCTCGCCGTCCTCGACCACTATCTTCCCGGGGCCGACGGGTTCGTCCATCGTCCGGGCGCTGGTCAGCGGCGACTCGGCGTCGTCGCGGTACTCCTCGCCGGCGGCCCCGTTGCCGCTCGAATATTCGTCGGCGGAGTCGGCCAGCCAGTCCGCGGCCTGCCACAGCGACTGGGCTTTGAGACGCGCTTCCTCGAAGGGGCCGTTCAACACGCCGGCGTCCGAGAAGCGCAACGCTGTGTCGAACTCGTCTTCGGCCTCCTCGAACTCCTCGCGTGCCCGCTCGAAATCCTTCCGGGCGGTCATCCAGTCGTGGTCGCCGTAGGCGTTCATCGCGCTGGTGAACGCCCGCCGGCCCTCGACGTAGTGGGCGTGGCCGACCTTGTACCGCGAGACGGCCGTCGAGTCGCCGCCCACGGCCGCGATGGCCGACCGGATCGGATCGACGTTCGGCAACTCCCGGAGGTCCTCGGTCGCCCACGAGTACTGGATCTCGCCGTGGAGGTCGACGACGAACACCGCCCGGTCGATCAGGTAGCCGTCGCTCTCGTCCTCCCGGGTCACGCCGTAGGCCTCGGCCACCTCGCGGCGGGTGTCGCTCAAAAGCGGGACGTTCAGGTCGTAGGCCGAGGCGAACTGTCGGTGGCTGTAGACGCTGTCGGGCGAGATGCCCAGTATCGTCACGTCCTTCTGCATCGTGAATAGATCCAGTTCCCCGAGGTCGCTGCCGTCTTCGTCACAGGCCGGATTGAAGTCCGCAGGGTAGAACGCGAGGACGACGACGTCGTCGCCGACGTAGTCACTCAGGGACTGCCGCGTCACGTCCTGACCGACCGTCGCCGGGAGTTCGAACCCGGGCGCCTCGTCCCCCGGTTGAAGCATTACACCATACAAGCGTGTACGGATAGTTAAGACGCCCGGCCGGTTTCGCCGCCTGATAGCGCCGGGGTTTTGTCCGCGCTCGCCCTACTCGCCGGCGTGGAACTGCACGTCCGCTACGAGGGCGACGACGACCCGGAGAAGTGCAGCGCCCGGAAACTCGCCCGCTTCGACCTCGCGACGCTGCACCGCTCGGCCCGGGCGACGCCGCCCGGTATCGTCCTCAGCCCCTTCGCCGAGCAGGCGCTCTCGCCGGCCGACGCCGACGCCGACCGATTGGTCGCGCTCGACTGCTCGTGGGAAACCGCCGAGGCGGAGGCGTTCGACCTCCGCGGGACCCACCGGGCGCTCCCGTTCCTCGTCGCCGGAAACCCCGTCAACTACGGCACGCCCTTCCAGTTGAACACCGTCGAGGCCTTCGCCGGTGCCCTCGCTATCCTCGGCCACGACGAACAGGCCGAGGACATCCTCTCGAAGTTCTCCTGGGGCCACACCTTCCTCGAACTCAACGAGGAACCGCTCCGGCGGTACGCCGACTGTACGGACTCGACGGACGTGCTCGCGGTCCAAGACGACTACCTCGCCGAGGAGTAGTCTCCGGTTATCGTTCGTCACATACACAATACTGTGGGCCGGACCGCTCGCCAGTATTTAAGCAAAGTACATATTCGGGGAAAAATATATATTTTACGGGGATTTCCCCGGCGTGAGACGGGGTGTCCGGCTTGATAATCGTGCGTTCTATAGGCACACCTATGATCGCCGCCGCCCAGTCCGGTGCGCTCGCGCTTCCCGGTCCCGAGCTGTTGACACCGCTGCTCACCGCGGAACTCGCCAGTCGCATCCAGTTCGGATGGACCATCACGGTCCACATCCTCTTTGCCGCGCTGTCCATCGGCCTCGCGCCGTTCATCGTCTACTTGACCTACAAGGACGTCACGACGGGCGAGGAACGCTACGCCCACTTGCGGTCGTTCTGGCTGAAGGTGTTCGGCGTCGGGTTCGTGATGGGGACGGTCACGGGCATCCCGATGAGCTTTCAGTTCGGGACGAACTTCCCCGTCTTCTCGGAGTTCTCCGGGGAGATGATCGGCGGACCGCTGGCGTTCGAGGCGAAGATGGCTTTCTTCCTCGAAGCCGTTTTCCTCGGTGTGTTGCTGTTCGGCCGCGAGCGCGTCACCGACCGGATGTACGTCCTCTCGTCGGTGCTTGTCGGCGTCGGCGCGTGGCTATCTGGCTTTTGGATCCTCGTCGTCAACTCCTGGATGCAGACCCCACAGGGGTTCGAACTGGTCCAGCGCAACGGCCAGACCATCGCGAAACTCACCGACCCCATCGCGGCCTTCCTCAACCCGCGGCTCCCGTGGATGTACTTCCACATGATCAACGCCTCGGTCATCGCCGTCGCGTTGCTGGTCGGCGGCGTCGCGGCCTACTTCGTCTGGCGAAAGCGCGACTCGGCGGCGTGGAACACCGCGCTGAAGGCCGCCGTCGTCGTGTTGCTCGTGACCGCGCCGATACAGGCACTACACGGTGACGCCTACGCCCGTCACGTCCAGGACACCCAGCCCCAGAAGTTCGCCGCGATGGAGGCTCACTACGACAGCGGCGAGGCCGACTTACACCTCATCGCCCTCCCGACGGACTTCTCCTCGTTCACCGATCCGCGTGCTGAGAACCTCTTCACCGTCTCGTTACCCGGGTTTGCCTCGTTCCTCGCCGAGGGTGACCTCGACGCGCCGATACAGGGGTTAGACGCCTACGAGGAGAACCCACCAGTGGCGCTGGTGTTCTGGTCGTTCCGCTTCATGGTCGGACTTGGATTCCTCTTCATCGGCCTCGCGCTGTGGGGCGGGTACCGACTCAAGCAGGGCCGTCTCGCCGACAGCGGACGGTTCCTCGGCGCGATGATGCTTGCGACGCCGCTGGGGTACGCCGCCCTGCTGACCGGGTGGTACGTCACCGAAATCGGGCGCCAGCGTGGGTCGTCCAGGACGTCCTGACGACCAGCGAGGCCCACTCGCCGACGCTCACGGCGGCGGAGGCGACGGGGACGCTCGCGCTGTTCATCGTCCTCTACGTCCTCCTCGTCGCCGCCGCACTGTTCGTCCTGCGGTGGCTGATGCAGGCCGAACTCGAGCGGATGGGCGTCGAGTCTACCGACCGTGGCTCCGGCCGCGAGCGCCTCCCGTGGGTGAGTGGCGATGACTGAGGCGCTGTTCGTCGACGCCTACCTCCACCCGTCGCTGCCGACGGTCTGGTTCGGCGTCGTGATGTTCGCCGTCGGGATGTACGTCGCGCTGGACGGCTTCGACTTCGGCATCGGGATGCTGTACGCGACCCGCCGGGACGAACACGACCGGGAGACGCTGCTCGCGGCCTTTGGCCCCGTCTGGGACGCCAACGAGGTGTGGCTGGTCGCGTTCGGGACGACGCTGCTGGCGGCGTTCCCGCTGGTGTACTCGCAGCTGCTCAGCGACAACTACCTCGTCGCTATCGGGTTCGTCCTCGCGCTGCTTTTGCGCGGCGTCTCGCCGGAACTGCGCGAACAGCGTGAGGCCGCCCAGTGGCGTCGTCTCTGTGACCGGCTGTTCGTCGCCGGGAGCACGCTCGCGCCCCTCCTGCTGGGCCTCCTCGTCGGGAACTGGGTGTTCGCGAGCGGAACCCTGTCGCTGCCGAGCGTCCTCACGGCCGTCGGCCTGCTGGCCCTCTCGGTGGCTAACGGCGCGGCCTTCCTCGCTGCGAAGACCCGCGGCCGCCTCGCAGACGAGATGCGCCGCTACGGTATCGCCGGGACGGCCGCGTACCTCGGCGGCGTGGTCGTCCTCCTCGCCGTCGTCGTCGTGACCGACGCCGGGGGAACAGGCCGACGCCGTCCTCTCGGTGCCTGGCGTCGCCGTCGTCGCGCTCTCCGTCGTCGCCGGCGTCGCCGGCATACTGCTGGCCCGCCGCGGCGACGACCGGCGCTGGTTCGCCAGTACGCTCGCGCTCTCGGGACTGCTGGTCGCGTTCGTCGCGGTGTTGCTCTACCCGACCGTCTACCCACCGACGGGGCACACGGTCAGCGACGTCGTCGTCTCGCCGCTGGCGCTGAACCTCACGACGGTCCTCGGACTACCGGTCCTGCTGGTCGTCCTGTGGTACTTCAAGTACCTCTATGGCGTGTTCAGCGGGCCGATAGACGCCGACGGCTACGGGGCCTGATCACGACCGGCCCTGCTCGCGGACGAGGTGGACCACGCCCGGCGAGAGGTCGAGTTCGTCGAGGCCGGCGTCGACGTTCACGTCCGGCGCGTCCGCGGGTCGCCGTCGTCCTATCCGGGCGACGCGACTCAGGTACGCCAGCCACAGCGTCTCGGTCGCCGCCGCTACCGACGGTTCCGACAGGCGCGTCCACCCGTCGCCGGTCTCGGCGTCCGCCAGTCCGTGCCTGACGACGACGCGCGGGAGTTTCCCGGGGAAGCGCGCCGCGACGGACCCTGCTTCGACCCGGCCGAACGCCCGCCCGCCGACCCTGAGTGTCGTCCGGACGCGCCCGTCGCTCCGGGTCCGGACCCGGACGACGCCGTCCCACGTCGAGGCCGAATCGAGAACCGCCGCCGTTCGCTCGGTCAGTTCACTGTCCATTCACTGTGTGGTACGGTGCCACGAAACATAAGTTGCTCCCCGCCGTAGGCGCGTCCCTCACCGCTCGACGGGAGTGATACCGTCCCCGCCCCCTTCGACGGCGAGGGGACTCGACGGGAGGCCCGCCGGGAGGTCCGGTTCGTTGTAGCCCGCTGGCGCCACGTCGTTCGGCGTCTCGGGGTAGCAAAGCGACGCCAGCGCCTGAATGTGGTCGCGTCCGATACCGAGTTCGAACTGGCCGCCGCCGTACATCCTGATGTCGTGTTCCTCGCAGTACTCGACGGCCCCAAACAGCGACTCGACGCTCCCGAACCGCGAGGGCTTGATGTTACACCACGAGGGCTCGAACGGCAGGTCCACGATATCCTGCCGGGACTCGATGGGCGCGTCCCAGGAGACGCGGTCCTCCTCGCCGTCGAACACCGGCCGCGTCTCCGCCGTCAGGTCGGGGTCTTCGATCACCGCCTCGGGAAACGCCGAGACGACCCGGTCGTAGAACGAGGGGTCGGCGTCCTGATCGACCTCCGTCCCCTCGTACTGGCCTTTCAAATCGAGGATGCGGACCCGGTCGCGGGCCGCCACGTCGGCGATCAGGTCGTCGTCCCACGCCGGCGTCGGATCGAGTTTCAACTCGATGTCGGGGTCGTACGCCAGCAGTTCGTCGACCCGGTCGGCCGTCGGCGGGTCGCCCAGTCGCGTGCTCACGACGAACCGGACGGGGTCGTACGTCCGGTCGATCACGTCCCCGAGGGTCCGCCCGGCCTGTCGGAGCGCGAGGTCAAGCGCCGCGCTCTCGACAGCCCAGCGCCGGTAGTGGCGGAACACCTCCCGCTCGGGCGGTTCGGGGAACAGATCGAACTCGTCCAGTCGTCGGGAGTACTCGCCGAAGGTCGTCTCGCCGGTCGGTAGGTCGACCCCCTCACGCTGGAGTATCTCGTGGTCCTCGGTCTCGTATGTCACGTCTTCGCCCCGTCCCGTCTCGCCCGCGCCGCGGAGGACGAACGTCGTCGTCGCGCGGACGAACCCGCTCGTCGTGTCCCGCTCACGGCCCGACAGCGTCCAGTCCTCGACGGTCAGCGGCAGGTCGGCGACGGCTTCGTACATACAGACTCTCCGGGCGAGCGGTACTGATACTGTTTCTTGTCGCTGTGTACCGGTGTGACCCCCGAACTCGGGCGGTCCATACCTGAATGACCGACAAGAAACAGTATGTGGCTGTGGCCGTCCCGGACTGGAAACGCTTAAACGGCCCCGCCGGAAAGAGGCGAGTAATATGGCAAGCTTCGAGAAAGCCGAGGACCGCATCCTCACGAAGATGATCTGTATGCGCTGTAACGCCCGCAACTCCCAGCGCGCCGACCGGTGCCGCAAGTGCGGCTACGGCAACCTCCGCCCGAAAGCCAAAGAACCCCGAACTGCCTGATTCTCGGCGTCTCGCGTCCGTCTTTCTGTCGACAGCCAGCGACTGCGCCCGCTACTCGTCGGGATATTTCGGCTGTCGCTTCTCCGCTCGACCCAGCGCCGTCTCGACGACGTCCCGCACGTCGCCGTGGAAGACGCCGCCGTGCCCGGCGTACATATGTTCGACGCCCTCGGGAAACCGATCCAGTAGCCGCTGTAGGCTCTCTATCAGGCGCTCGCGGGACTGGTCCGGCCGGTCGGTCCGGCCGAAGCTTCCGTAGTCGAACGCGCCGTCGTCGTGGACCACCACGTCGCCGCTGAACAGCGACGACTCGCCCAAAAGCGAGACGTGGTCGTCGGCGTGGCCCGGCGTGTACACCACCTCACAGTCCTCGTCGCCGACGGTCACCACGTCGCCGTCGGAGAGTTCGTGCGTCCGCCGGGGGTGGTCGGCGTAGGCGTACAGGTCGGCGTCGAAGCGGTCCAGTACGGCCCCGAGTTCGGCGACGTGGTCGCCGTGCTGGTGGGTCACCACGACGCTGTCGAGTTCCTCGACGTGTGACGCGACCACGTCCTCGACACCGGGCATCGCGCCAGCGTCGACCAGCGTTGCGGTGCCGTCCCCGCCGACGGCGAGGTAGGCGTTGCAGGTGAACGTCTCCGCCTCGGCCGTGACGTTGTGTACTTCCATACTATTACCCACTCGCCCGTCCCGCTTCAGTGTGGCGACACCCGGGATTGTTTCACTACTCTCGTAGTACGAACGATGGGCAAGCGCTTTTGACGGTGAACGTACATAGTTCTACACGTATGGGGTTCGGTAGCTACGACGAGTCAGAACAGGAGAACCAGGAGTACGACACAGACCTCGACGGTGAGGACGGCGTCTCCACGGAGGAAAGCACTCACGAGGGCGACGTCGAGTACGAGTTCACCGCCTCGAACGACGAACTTCTCAACAAACTCGAAGACATCAAGGAGAACACCTGAGCGTGAAATCCGGGGTTCGAGCCCTGGGCATCGCGGAGTCGTTCAGCGAGGACCGGAGCACTATCGCCGGCGCGTCGTCCGGGCCAACCGCGTCGTCGACGGACTGGCGTTCGCCAGTTGCACCGTCGGCGGGACGGACGCCACCGACAGCGTCGTCCAGTTACTCGCGGACCTCGACCGGCCGGACGCCCGGTACGTCCTGATCGCCGGCATCGCGCCGGCGTGGTACAACGTGCTCGACCTGCCGACCATCCACGAGGCCGCCGACCGGCCCGTCCTCTCGGTCTCCTTCGGGGACAGCGAGGGGTTGGAGTCGGCCCTGCGGGAGGCCTTCGACGGCGCGGGACTGACCCGACGGCTGACGACCTACCACGCCCAACCGGACCGCCGCGAGGTCGCCGTCGACGGGGAGACAGTGTACGTCCGGTCGGTCGGGTGTTCCGAGTCGACGGCCGCGGACGTGGTCCGGGCGTTCACGCCCGAGGGCGGCCGCCCCGAACCGCTCCGTGTCGCGCGGATGGCCGCCCGCGCCGGCGAGAGCTACCGCGAGTAACCACTCACTCGGTCGCCCGACTCCGGCGCACTCTTTGTCCTCGCCCGCCGAGAGCGAGTATGCGCGAGTTGTGCGTCGAGGACTGCGAACGCTGTCCCGAACTCGTCGACTCCCGGTCACGCATCGTCGACGGCGTCGGCCCGCCCGACGCGGACCTGCTGTTCGTCGGCGAGGCGCCCGGGGAGAACGAGGACGAGTCGGGCGAACCGTTCGTCGGGCGCAGCGGAACCGTACTGGACGACGCCCTCAGGGACGCCGGCCTCGACCGCTCGGACGTCCGCATCACCAACTGCGTCCGCTGTCGCCCCCCGGACAACCGCGACCCGACGAGCGAGGAACTGGCCAACTGCCGCGGCTACTTAGAGACCGAAATCGACCGCGTCGACCCCGACGTGATCGTCACCCTCGGGAAGGTCCCCAGCCAGCACCTCCTCGGACGCGACGTGGCGGTGACCAGCGAAGCGGGGGACCTCTCGGACGTGACCATCGAGGGCAAGCCGCGCCGCGTCCTCGTCTCCGTCCACCCGGCGGCGACGCTGTATGACCGGAGCCAGCGCGACACCTTCGAGGAGACGATAGCGCGGGCCGCAGGATTCCTCGACGATGACGGCGGCCAGTCCCGCCTCGGCGAGTTTTGACGGTTAGTTCTCGCCCAGCGCGCCCTCGCCGACGGGGTCGTGGCCCTCGATGACTTCTTGCCCGTCCATATACGGCTGGAGGGCTTCGGGGACGTCGACGGTCCCGTCGTCGTTCTGGTAGTACTCCAGAATCGCAACCATCACGCGGGGGAGCGCGAGCCCCGAGGCGTTCAGCGTGTGGATGTACTCGGCGGACTCGTGGTGCTCCGGCCGGTACTGGATCCCGGCCCGCCGGGCCTGGAACTCCTCGAAGTTCGAGGCGGACGAGACTTCGAGCCAGCGGCCGCCCTCGTCGGGGCCGTGGTCCATATCGTCGCCGGGCGCCCACACCTCGATGTCGTAGGTCCGCGCGGAGGCGAACGTGAGGTCGCCGCCACAGAGCAGGACCGTCCGGTAGGGCAAGCCCAGTCGGTCAAGCACTTCCTCGGCCTCGCCGACGAGCGCTTCCAGTCGCTCGTCGCTGTCCTCGGGGCGGACGAAGTTGACCAACTCGACTTTGTTGAACTGGTGGACCCGAACGATACCGCGGGTCTCGGTGCCGTGTTCGCCGGCTTCCCGCCGGAAGTTCGGCGTGTATGCCTGATGTTTCAGCGGCAGGTCCTCGTCCAGCAGAATCTCGTCGCGGTACATGTTCGTGACCGGCACCTCCGCCGTCGGACAGAGCCACAGGTCGTCGTCCTCGTAGTCGTCGTGTTCGCCGCCCCCGACCCGGTAGGCGTCCTCGTTGAACTTCGGCAACTGGCCCGTCCCGCGCATCGACTCGCTCGTCACCGGGATCGGCGGGAAGACGTCGGTGTAGCCCTGTTCGCGGTGGATGTCCAGCATAAACTGGATGAGCGCGTGCTCCAGTCGCGCGCCGTCGCCCTTCAGGAAGAAGAAGCCGCCGCCCGAGACTTTCGCCGCGCGGTCCTCGTCGATGATCTGTAACTGCTCGCCCAACTCGTAGTGGGGCGTCACTTCCTCGGCGTCGACCCGCAGATCCCCGAAGCCCTCACGGCGGACCTCGACGTTGTCGCTCTCGTCCTCGCCCGGCGGGACGTCATCCTGGGGGACGTTCGGAATCTCAAGCAGCGCCCGGTCGAGGTCGGCCTTCAGGTCCTCGGCACGGTCCTCGACGTCCGCTATCTCGGCTTTCAGCTCCTGGGAGCGCTCGATGGCCTCTTGGGCCTCGTCGTCTTTGCCCGCCTGTTTGAGCTGGCCGATTTCGCTGGAGACCTCGTTTCGCTCGTGGCGGAGTTCGTCGCCTCTCGCCTTCAGGTCCCGCCACTGCTCGTCCAGTTCCAGCAGTTCGTCGACGTCGACGTCCGTCGTGCCGCGGAGTGCGAGCCCTTCCCGCACGGCGTCCGTGTGCTCGCGGAGATACTCTCGGGAGATCATTGGCGGCGCTACTCCGCGGCGCGGGAAAATCGTATCGCTCCACCGTCACGGCGTGTCAACCCACCGCAAGAACTATGTTCCGCTTCGCGGGCGTCCGCTGGGGCGACTCGCCGGCCGCCCGCCGCGCTCACATCCAGATTAGCTGGGCGTGGCGCGTCCCGTCGATGTCCATCACGTTCTCCTCGGCGACGAAGCCCTCCTCGACGGCGATCTCGACCGCTCGCTCGCCGACGAGGTTCGCCGTCGTACAGTCCCCGAGGCTCTCGACGACGGCCGCCGCGTCGGCGGGGTCGCCGTCGTAGAACTCCTCGGTGACGGTCAGGCTCACTTGGCCGTCCTCGAACGTCTCGCCCAGCACGTCGGCGTCACAGACGGCGACGACGCGCCCCTCGTCGGTGTCCCGTTCGGCCAGCAACAACCCGTCGGTGGTGTTCCCGGCGCTCATTCCATCAGCTTCTCCTGCTGGTTCTCACGCAGTTCCTCGGCCTCCTCGGCGACTTCCTCGGCGCGGTCGAACTCCTCCAGTTCGTCCAGCGCGCGGGCCTTCTCCTCTAAGACTTCGGCGTTGCGGAATCCGAGTCTCGTGGCGTTGTCGAAGGCGTTCAGCGCGTCCTCGGCGAGGCCACGCTCCAACAGGAAGAAGCCGCGGTTGTACCACGCCTGTCCCGAGCGCTCGTCGAGTTCGACGGCGCGCTCGGCGTGCTCTAAGGCCTGTTCGGTCCGGCCGGCCTCCCAGTAGGCGTAGGCGAGGTTCGTCTCGGCCGGGGCGGCGTGTTCGGACTCGTCGTCGATGCGCAGCGCCTCCTTGTAGGCCCCGATGGCCTGGTCGTACTCCTCCATCTCGGAGTGGGCCGCGCCCTTGTTCACCCACGCCTCCTGTTCGACCATATCGTCGTCGGCGTACTGGGCGGCGCGTTCGAAGGTGTCGACGGCCTGTTCGTGTCGGTTGATCCCAATGTACCCGAGGCCGACGTCCAGCAGTTGCTCGGCGTCGACGGAGTCGGCGGCGATGTTCCGGTCGTCGAGCATGTCGGCCACGACGCGGGAGTCGACGGGGTCGACCTTGTCGGGGTCGACGTCTAGCTCCGGCGGGTCGAGGTCGAACCCCTCGTAGGGCTCGTCGAATCCCTGCCCTTCGGAGAAACGGTGGTCGTCGCGCTCGTCGTCTGTCATACACTGAAATTGGCGAGGCGGAGGGTTAAGGCCTGCGTCCCGTAGACGGGGGTATGAGCAGACGGCTGTTCGTCAGCGTCGACTGCGACGGCCTCGCCGAGGATATCGCCGCCGTGCAGGCCCGTCTCCCCGACGCCGACGGCCTCGACCGCACCGACCCCGAACAGGCACACGTCACCCTCCAGTTCCTCGGGGACACCGACCCCGACCGCGTCTCCGATATCGTCGCCGCCCTCGAATCGGCCGTCGAGGCGGCCGGCATCGACCCCTTCGCGGCCGAACTCGGCGGCCTCGGCGTCTTCCCGTCGATGGCGTACATCAGCGTCGTCTGGTTGGGCGTCCGCTCGGGCGGCGAGCAACTGACACGGCTCCACGAGGCAATCGAACCCCGTACGGTCGAACTCGGCTTCGAGGCCGACGACAACGAGTTCACGCCGCACGTCACGCTCGCGCGGATGCGCCACGCGGGCCCGAAAGCCGCCGTCCAGCGGGCCGTCCGCGAGAGCGACCCCGACGCCGGGACGCTCGCTGTCGAGGCGGTTCGACTCACCGAGAGCGTCCGCACCGAGGACGGCCCCGAGTACACCACCCTCGCCGCCGTCCCGCTGTCTTAGGCCGGCCGAAAACAATCAAAATCCCGATAAGTCTTAACTCCCGGAGGCGTCAAGGGCCGGCTATGGGACTGCTTGCGAACCTCGTGTTCGTCTTCGTCGCGGGGTTGATCACCGCGCTGGCGACCGGGCTGGGCGCGCTCCCGTTTTTCCTGTTCTCGGACATCGGCGAGCGCTGGCAGGTCCGGTTGTGGGGACTGGCGTCGGGCATCATGCTCGCGGCGTCGGGCTTTGGCCTCGTCCGCGAGGGGCTGGCGGAGGGGACGCTGACGGAGGTGGGCATCGGGCTGGCGGCGGGGGTCGTCCTCGTCGTCGTCAGCCATCGCGTCCTCACCGACGCCGAGATAGACCCCAAGGAGTACGCCGAGGCCGACTACAAGAAACTCGTGTTGATACTGGGTGTGCTGACGGTCCACAGCTTTCCCGAGGGGGTAGCGGTCGGCGTTTCCTTCGCCGAACTCGGCCTCTCGGAGGCCCAAGGACCGGTGCTGTTGGGCGTGACGGTCCCCCTGCTCGCGGTGTTTATGACCGTCGCCATCTCCATCCACAACGTCCCAGAGGGGGTGGCCATTTCCATCCCGCTCCGGTCACTCGGGGTCGACGAGTGGCGGATGGTCTGGTGGTCGGTGTTCTCCAGCCTCCCCCAGCCCATCGGTGCCGTGCTGGCGTTCGCGTTCGTCCGCGTCGCCCGGGAGTTTCTCCCCATCGGCTTCGGGTTCGCCGCGGGCGCGATGGTGTACCTCGTGCTGACGGAGTTCATCCCCGAGGCCCTCGATGTCGGTGCGGACCTGCCGGGCCGGGGCCGCGGGGACCTCGCCGGCGGTATCGTCGTCGGCGTCGTGGCGATGATTCCGCTGGCGCTGGTCTAGATAGGGAGGCGGCTGGCGACGGCCTCCAACTCCAGCGTGACCGATAGCTCCTCGACTCGCTCGGGTGGGACCGTCTCTCCGCGGTAGTCCGAGTGGTCGAGCACGAAGTACGCCGGGCCCTCACCGTTCAACTCCTCTCGGCCCTTGTCAGCCGTCGAGGCCATATAGAGATCCTCGGACATCCGCGTCGCCCGGCCGCCCAGCGACTGGTCACCGGCTGGCTTCCGGTCGACGGACTCGCCGTCGACGTACGAGCGGTAGGGCTCGACGTCGTCGGGGTCGGTGAAGACGTAGACGTCGAACGGTCGCTCCTCCTTGGCGACGAACTTGATGCCGCTGGCCTCGGCCGGTAGCTCCTGTATCCAGCCGCTCCCGCGCGGAACTGTCACCGATTTGTTTGTCGAGTGGACCACGTCGCCGCCGGCACAGCCGGCTGTCCCGGCGACCGCACCCGCAGCGACTGTCTGAAGATACGCTCGGCGTCGCATTGTAGACACTCGACCGACCACGACTTTAACCCCCGCCCCCCAGTTCTCAGACCTGAATATCGACGGACGGGGCGAAAAGAACACACATTTAAGCCACCGACGGGAAAGGACTGCTACTATGGGTAAGAAATCGAAGGGCAAGAAAAAGCGACTCTCGAAACTGGAGCGCCAGAACAGCCGCGTTCCGGCGTGGGTCATCATGAAGACGGACCGTGACGTCCAGCGCAACCCCCAGCGCCGCCACTGGCGGCGTAGCGACACCGACGAATAATGAGCGCGAGTGACTTCGAGGAGCGCGTGGTCACCGTCCCGCTGAAGGACGCCCACGCCGCTCCCAAACAGGAACGCGCCGACAAGGCGATGTCCATCATCCGAGGGCACCTCGCCAAGCACTTCTCGGTGGCCGAGGACGACGTGCGTCTGGACCCGGCGATCAACGAGGCCGTCTGGGCCCGGAGCCGGTCGAAACCGCCGCGAAAGCTCCGCGTCCGCGCCGCCCGCTTCGACGAGGAGGGCGAGGCGGTCGTCGAGGCCGAACCCGCAGAGTAGAGCGTTGTTCCGCGCCGCCTTCTCCGGATCGTCCTACGTCGGTGTCTTCGCGCGAGCGACCGACGACGTGTTGCTCGTCCGTCCGGACGTCGAGTCCGACCTCCTGACGGAGTGTACCGAGGCCCTCGACGTACCGGCCGTCGAGACGACTATCGGCGGGTCCGTCACCGCCGGCGCTCTCGCCGTCGGCAACGAGAACGGCCTGTTGGTCAGTTCCCGCATCACCGACCGCGAACGCGACCGTATCGCCGACGCAGTCGACAAACCGGTCGTCGAACTTCCGGGCCGGATCACGCCGCCGGGAACGTCGTCGTCGCCAACGACGCCGGTGCGTTCTGTCACCCGGACCTCTCCCGGCAGGCCCTACAGGCCGTCGAGGAGGCCCTCGACGTTCCGGTCGAACGCGGCCGGGTCGCCGGCCTCGACACCGTCGGCACCGCCGTCGTCGCCACTAACGAGGGCGCGCTGGCACACCCTGAGGCCGACGAGCCGACCTGTGACACGCTCGAGTCGGTGCTGGACGTCCCGGTCGACGTCGGAAGTATCAACTACGGGAAGCCGCTGATCGGTGCCGGGCTGGTCGCCAACGACACCGGCTACGTCGCCGGACAGGACACGTCCGGGCCGGAACTGGGCCGCATCGAGAGCGCGCTCGGCTACCTCGACTGAGGCGTTTTGGGACGCGTCGGGACGACCACTCGACAGTTCGAGCCCGAAAAACAGACTGTGTCGACAGCGCTGCCGCTAGTCGGTCGGCGACAGCACCACGTCGACACCGGATGTCAGGCCACGTTGAAGCCCTTGTCGCGGAGGAAGTCCTCGACGCGACCGGTGTGGTTGCCCTGCAGCTCGATCTGTCCGTCCTCGACAGTCCCCCCACAGGCGAACTTCGATTTCAGGTCAGAGGACAGACTGTCCATATCGACGTCGCTGGGGTCGAATCCCTCGATGATCGTTACCTCTTTCCCGTAACGGCGCTCGTCGATGCGGATGTTGATCTCCTGGGACTCTTTGGCGACGTCCTCACAGACGCAGAGCTCCTCAGGCAGCCCGCACGTCGAGCAGACTTCCGACATTACACCCACGCGTACGAAATCAACATATTAAACACTATCGGGACTTCCCACGCCGTCGCCGGTCCGCTCAGCGGTCGCCGACGACGGAATCGGCCAGCTCGACGGCTCTATCGGCGTCACCGTCGGTTATTTCGTCGGCGTACCGCGCCCGCTCGTACAGCCGACCGAGTTCCGTGATTCGCTCGTCGTCGGCGACGGCCTCGACGTACTGGCCGACGGTCTCACCGGCACGCCGAGGTCGGTCGGACCGCTCTAACACCGACTCGACGCGCTCGTAGGCCCGCTCCACATCTGTCGTCGGGTCCCGCCGGGGCTGGTACCGCAACCACACCGCTCGGTAGAGCCGTGTCGGCACACCGCTCCGGCGCGCGCCCACGACGAAGCCCAACAGCGCCACCGATCCGAGGAACAACTCCTCCCGGGAGGGTAACTCCGGTCCGCTGTCGGTGCTGACCCGCTGTCGGTTCGGCGCGAGCGTCCCCGTCGTGGCCGCCGTCGTCGGCGTCGACGCGTTCGCCGTCGTCGTGTTGTTCGTGGCCGTCGTGGTCGTGTTCGAAGTCCGCGAGTCGTTCAGCCACGGCGGGTCCTCCGAGGTGGTTGCCGTCCCCTGTGGCGTCGGCGGGGTGTAGCCGCCGCCGGTCGTCTCGCTGGTGTCGACATCTTCCTCGCCGTCCTCGCGGGCCTGTTCGAGTCGGTCGTTCTCGGTGTTCTCGCGCGGCCCGGCCGGCGTCGGGTCGAACTGCACCCACCCGACCTCGGGGAAGTACACCTCGACCCACGCGTGGGAGTTGTACCCGCGGACGACCCACTCGTCCTCGCCGACCCGCTCGCCCGGGGTGTAGCCGACGGCCATCCGCGCGGGGATGCCTTGGGTCCGTAACATCACGGCCATCGTCGTCGCGAAGTACGTGCAGTACCCCTGCTCGCGCTCGAAGAGGAACTCGTCGGCGACGTCGTTCCCCGGTGGTGGCACGTCCAGCGAGTAGTCGTAGCTGTTTTTCAGCCACCGCTCGATGGTTAGCGCCGTCTCGTAGGGCGTGTTCGCGTTGGCGGTCAGCCGGCTACTCCGCTGGCGGACCCGGTCCGGCGTACTCTCGGGCAACTGGGTGTAGGCCTCGACGATACGGTCGGGGTAGTCGCCGCCGGACTGTGCCAGAAGGGCGCTCGTCGTCTGCGGGCGCTCGCTGCGGACGGTGTAGCTGTCGCCCGCCTCCAGCGGTTGTCGACTCTGGAGTTCGCCCGAGCGGGTCGCAAGCGGGTTCTCGATACCGGAGACGGCCACCGGCCGCCAGGCCGCCGGGACCACCCGCGTCGGGCTCTCGACAGTGACGGTCTGTCTGAGCGTCCGCGAGTCCCCCCGCGGGCTCGATAGCCGACCGAGGTTCCCCGTCGCCTCGCCCTGCCGCGTCCAGCCGTCGCCGGTGTAGAGGTCGTAGGACCCGGTCTTCCAGTAGGCGGGGTCCTCGCTCTCGACGGTGAACCGAACCGTTGCCGACAGCTCGATGCTCCCCTGTATCGACATCGCGTCGGTGTTCGACAGCAGGTTTCCTTCGAGGGTCCCGTCGTCGGTGAGGCCGCCGTTGTCGGTGAACCCGGTGCTGGGCGAGTAACTCAGCGCCGCCCCTTGGGGAACCATCGCCACCGTCATCGAGACGACGATGACGACGGCCAGTGCGACGGTCACGACCTCGGCGCTCCTGACGCTCGCGTCGACCCGTTCGAGCGTTCCGAGCGCGACCAGCGCCAGCGCGCCGACGGTGCCGACCAGCGCGACTTGGAGGGTCGCGTCCCCCGTCAGGATGAAGAAGGCCACCGTCGCGCCGCCGATCAGCGCCGACCACTCGTAGCGCCGACGCAGCGCGAGATACCACGTCAGGAACACCGGGCCGGGCGTCACAGCCAGCACCCACAGTTTGACGTTGACGATCTCGAGGGTCGAGTGCCCCGACAACAGCGCGACGACGTACTGGCTGTGTGCCCCCCACGCGAACGCCGCCGACGGCAGGGTTCGGAGGTACGCGAACAGCCCGACAGCCAGCATCGCGCCGGCGACCCCGAGCGCTACCTTCGTGGGAATGTATCGGGCAAGCACCGTCGCGGCGACCAGCGTCACGCCGACGATGACCAGCAACTCCGTCGGGTCCCCGAGACGTTGACGACGTGGTAGACGGCCGTCAGGTACGCCGCGATGATCGAGAGGCCGGCGAGCAACGCCCCGCCGCGCAACAGCCGTCCGTCGCCGTCGCCGCGGTCGGTGTTCCGGACGACGCTCATCAGGCCGTCACCCCCCGCCGGTCGTCGCCTCTCTCGGTGAGCGCCGTCGTCCCCTCGCGCAACTGCTCGAAGGCGACCCGCCGGTCGCCGATAGCGACGGTCGTTCCGGTCGCCGTTCCCTCGACGGTCACGTCGGCGTCGACGTCTTTCTCCGGACGCCCCGCGTCGACCGTCGCCAGCGTCGAGAGTAGCGCCTGCCGGTCCTCGTGGGTCGGTTGCGCCGTGACGGTGCCGGACGGCAGGACGACCTCGACCGGGAGGCCCCGTTCGAGCACGGTGACGCAGACGCTGGCGACGGCACTGGCCATCCCGTCGGCACCGCCCTCGGCCGCGTCCCCGCGGACGGTCAGCGTCTCCGTGGGCTCTCGCCCGGCGAACTCCTTGACGAACAGTTCGTCGTCGTGTTTGGCGCTGGTCTTCCAGTGGACGTCACGCAGGGGGTCCCCGGGCGTGTACTCCCGGACCGTGTCGAAGGCCTGCCGCTCGGGCGTCTCCCGCGTGGCCAAAAGCGCCGACAGCGCCTCGCTCCCGCCGAGGTCGTACACCGTCGGATAGACGAGTACGTCGTCCGTCCCGCCCGCGGTCACGGTGTAGCGGACGAGCCGAACACGTCGCTCGCCCGGGCCGTCGTCGGTCCGAGGGCGTGTCGGCCCCGCGCCCGGTAGGTCAGGTCGTACTCGACGGTCGCCGGTGGCGACGTCGTCGCCGTCCCGTCGGCGTCGAGACCCTCAGGGACCGTCTCCTCGAGTTCGACGATGGTCGGGCCGCCGTCGACGTGTAGCGCCACCGTCCCGGTGTCGCCGGGGAAGCCAGCACCGGGGACCGTCCGCTCGACGCCCGGCGTCTTCGTCACCAGCAACTGGACGACGCCGACGGCGACGCCGACGAGCACCGGCGCGGCGACGGCATTCAGCGACCGGGCCCCGAACAGCCACGCGAGGGCGATGGCGGCCGCGGCCGCCAGCAGTCCCCCGACGCCGCGCCGGGTCGGCCGCAGTTCACTCCACTGGGACGGTATCGATGGCATTGTCGACTATCTCCTCGGGTGTCGTCTCGGTCGTTCCGGGCTGGATGCGGTGGGGAAAGACCACCCGCGCTCCGTCTGGACGTCGTCGGGCAACACGAAGTCACGCTGTAGCAACAGCGCTCGCCCCTGTGCGGCCCGCAGGAGGGCGATAGACGCCCGCGGGCTGGCGCCGAGTTGCGCGTTCTCCCGCGTGTACGTCGCCAGCCGCGTGACGTACTCGCGTATCGGCTCTCTCACGGTGACCGACGCCGCGGCGGCCTGCGCTTCCCGGAGGTCAGACAGCGTCGCGACCGGGGAGAGTTCCTCTATCGGGTGGTTCCCGACGACCCGGTCGAGCATCGCCACCTCGTCGTCGGTGTCGGGGTAGCCAAGCCGGAGTTTCTTGACGAAGCGGTCGAGTTCGGCCATCGGCAACTCGTAGGTCCGGTCGCGTTCGACGGTGTTCTGGGTGGCGATGACGGTGAACGGGTCCGGCAACTCGCGGGTGTCGCCGTCGACGGTGACCTGCTCTTCCTCCATCGCCTCCAGCAGCGCCGACTGGGTCTTCGGCGGCGCGCGGTTTATCTCGTCG
>NZ_WPCA01000005.1 GCF_009741825.1 Halapricum sp. CBA1109 | reverse complement strand
GGGGGTTCAAATCCCTCCGACCCCACTTTCTCACACTACCCACCACCAAGCAGTGCCGACTTCGGCCGGTCGAGAGCCCGCCGAAGCGAATCGCGACTAGGGGTTGTCACGCACGCCGACGAGACGGTCCCCGCGACCGAGACCCGAGTCCGCCGGAGGTTTATATTCGATACCGGGACCACCCGGAGGTGTGCGTCACGCGATAGCCGTCACCGTGGTCCTTCTCGGAGTAGCGGGAGTCTTCGCTGTGCCCGCCGCGGGGGCGACAGACGCACCCACGAGGGGTACGAACGCAACTGACGACCAACCGACGATCGTCGCCGCCTACCCGAACCCAGTCGCCGACGGGGACGCCGGCGAGTTCGTCACCCTCTCGGTTCCCGACGAGCGCTCGCTGTCGGCGTACACGTTCGGTGACGACGAGACGACGGCCACGCTCCCGAACGTCACCGCGACCGGACGGGTCGTCCTGACCGACAACGCGACGGCCGTCCCGGACGCTGTCGAGGGGCGGGTCGTCGAAGTACGCGGGTTTCCGGCCTTGGCCAACGGCGGTGAACCCCTCACGCTCGAGACGGAGAACCGGACGCTCGACACGCTGACCTACGCCGCCGCGCCCACGGACGAACTGACCGACGGCGAGGCGTGGCGACCGCTGTCGGGGACCGACCGGGACCCGGTCGGCGGGGGACCGACCACCGTCGAGGCGTTCGTGTTGCCGGACGCGCCGGACGCAGCCGTCGATGCGATCCGAGGGGCCGAGGAACGCCTCCTGCTCGCTGGCTACACGTTCGCTTCCGAACGCGCCGCGGACGCGCTGGTCGCGGCCGAGGAGCGCGGCGCGGCGGTCGAGGTGTTGCTCGACGGCGGGCCGGTCGGCGGGTTCACCAACCGGAGCGTCGCGGTGCTGGACCGACTCGTCGACAACGGTGTCACGGTGTCGATGCTCGCGGGACCGACTGCTCCCTACCGGTTTCACCACCCGAAGTACGCCGTCGCGGACGACCGGGCCGTCGTGCTGACCGAGAACTGGAAGCCAGCGGGCGTCGGCGGGCACTCAAGCCGTGGATGGGGTATCACGACGACGCAACCGGAAGTCGTCGAGGGGTTGGTGAGGACGTTCCGTGCCGACGCGACCAACCGCTCGACGGTCCCGTGGGAGCGCCACCGGGCGGATATTACTGTCGAGAACACCACGCCGGTGAGCGGCCGCTACCCCTCGCGGTTCGACGCCGCGAGACTCGACGCCGACCGGGTCGAACTGCTGGTCGCGCCGGACAACGCCGTCGGGCGCATCGAGTCGCTGCTGGCGAACGCGAGCGACTCGATACGGATCCTGCAGGTGTCCGTCGACGGTCCCGAAAACAGGCTCCTCCGGGCGGCAATCGCCGCCGCCCGTCGCGGCGTCGACGTCGACCTGCTGTTGTCGCGGGCGTGGTACGCCGCCGAGGAGAACCGCGCGCTGGCGGCAAACCTGACAGCGACGGCCGAACAGTCGGGCGTCCCGCTGTCGGTCCGGCTCGCGGACCCGAACGGCCGGTACGAGAAGATCCACGCGAAGGGACTCGTCGTCGACGGCGAACACGTCGTCCTCGGGAGCCTCAACTGGAACGACAACGCTTTCCAGAACAACCGCGAGGTGGTCCTGTTGGTCAGCGGCGAGGCGGTCGGCGCGTACTACGGTCGGGTCTTCGCGGCCGACTGGGAGGGCGGCGCTCGGCGATTACAACTCGGATTGGTCGTCGTGCTGTTGGTCGTCGTCGCCGTCGCCGCGGCCGTCGGTAGGAAGATACAGTTTCGTCCCTGATCACTCGCTCTCGTGGGGGAGCGAGACGGAGCTGTGGAGGTCCTCGTCCAGTTCGGCCTCGGCCATCTTCTCGACGAGGGCGTCCAGCACCGCCTCGCGTTTGCCGCGGACGAATTTGATCGAGCCCACGACGAGGTGGCCGCCGCCGGAGACGCCGGCCCCGGGGTGTTCCTCCCGCAGCTCCGCGACCATCTCGGGGATGTCCAGCCGGACGCCGTCACTGCGGAGGACGGCGAAGTCCGGCCCGTAGCCGATGGTGATGACCGGTTCGCCCGTCTCCTCGACCTTCCGGTCGTGGACAGCGCCGGTCGTCTTCCCCGGAGCGGGGTAGGTGAACCGCCGGGCGTGGTTCTCGACGTCGAGGCGGTAGAGGTGGGCGTCGTTGTCGAGCGCCTCGTGTTCGACGTGGGGCATCGCCATCTCTAGCTGGCGGTCGATGTCTCGCTCGGAGCGGTCGGCGAGGAACGCGACCAGCTCCTCGTGGCGCTGTCGGTCGTCACAGTCGACGTTGAGCGTGTCAGTGATCAGCCGTCCGCCGTCGTTGTACCGGAGGTAGTTCGTCGCGTAGTCCAGCGCTTCGCCGACCCGTCGCAGCTCCTCGGCGTCGTACCCTTTCTCGGCGGCGAGGTCGAGGTAGTCGCTCATCGCGTCGGCCTCCGATCGGTCCGAGAGGCCGGCGACGGCGGGGACGTGTTCGAGGTCCGCAGTCAGGTCGGGGGCGATCATCCGGGCGAGTTCGACGCACATCATCCCGGTGGTGATCCGGTAGTCCTCGCCGTGGAGATACGGGTTGACGTGGCTCTCGACGAGGCCCTCGACGGCGTCGGGGTCGGGGTGGTGGTGGTCGACGACGACGATTGGGATGTCGTAGTGGGCGAGGTTCTCGTAGGCCGGCGTGTCCTCCTCGGTCGACCCGTTGTCGAGCATCATCAGGAGGGGGAGCTTCTGGCCGTGTCGCTCGCGGTTTTCGAGCGCGAAGTTGAGATCGCGGGTCACGTCCTCCATCTCGTAGAACGGCGCCTTGCTCGGCAGGCGCTTGATGAGGTGCTGGGCGGCCTGTGGGTCCTCGTGGGTCTGTTCAATGTACCGTTCGAGGGCCAACTGGACCGGCACGGAGGCACAGATACCGTCGCCGTCGGCGTGGTGGCGCATCCGCAGGGGGCGGCCTTCGAGCACCGTCTTCCGGAGCAGGGTCGCCACCTCCCGGAGGTCTTCGGCGAGAGGTTCGAAGGACTCCCACTCGACGAGGGGATCGACGTCGTTCGGTTCGGCGGCGGTCTCGGTCTCGAAGGCGACCGTCTCGGCGACGGCGTCACGCTGTTCGCCCTCGATGGCGTCGAGGTCGTCGACCTCGATCTGGTGGCCGCCGTCGCGGGTTTCGACGCGGCCGGTCACGCTCACGTAGTCGTCGACGTCGACGGTCGGGTACGCGCGGACGCCGGCGTCCTCGAAGGCCGCACAGGGGACGACGCCGGTGCCGTCACGGACTTGGAAGATAGTCGGGCCGCCGGTCTGGTTGATCTGGGCGACCTGTCCCGTCAGCGTGACCGTCTCGCCGACGTGGTCGTCGATGCTCTCGACCGTGAGGTCGACACCTGCGGTGACGCTCTCGGTGTCGTACTCGCCGGGCGCTCGCTCGCGGAAACTCAGGTCGCCGTCGGGGCGTCGCTCGTCGAGTTCGACGATCAGTTGCTCGCCCATCTCGTAGGACCCCAGCAGGTTCGAGTCGTGGACGAGGCCGGAGACGGACTCGCTGAGGTCGACGAACACGCCGTAGTCGACGACGCCGTTGACGGTCGCCAGATAGAGCGAGTCCGACTCGACGGCCTCGGGCCCACACCGGGAGTCGAGGTCGTACACTGTCGGGGTCGCGGCTCCCTCCGGAGAGGAATCGGGAGATGACATATTACTACTGTGTCGGCACCCTCGGGGTTTCAAGCTTTGGAAGCGGCCGCTGGCTCACCCCCAGCAGTCGGAACGCTTAGAAGGCGGCCGACCCGATGGGGGTGTATGCGGCTGTTCCGCAACTCGGAGATCATCGGTATCGCCGAGAGCGCCCTCACGTTCGCGCTCGAATCCTCACGGGACAGCCATCCGAACGAGTATATGGGGCTGCTCCGCGGCGAAGACGCCCGGAAACTCGGCCTCGACCGGAGCGGGACCGTCCTCAGCGACGTGCTGGTCATCCCCGGTACCGAGTCCAATCCCGTCAGCGCCACGGTCAAGACGAGTATGGTCCCCAACGACGTCAGCGCCGCCGGGTCGATACACTCCCACCCGAACGGCGTCCTCAAGCCAAGCGACGCCGACCTCGCCACCTTCGGGAAGGGCGACGTCCACATCATCGTCGGCGCGCCCTACGAACGCGGCGACTGGCAGGCCTTCGACACGGAGGGCGACCCCATCGACCTCCCGGTACTCGACGTCGAGTTGCCCGAAAAGGAGTTCTTCGACTTCACGCAGGCCGACATCGACCGCGAACTCGCACCCAGCGAGGAGGACGACCGCGACGGCGGGTGGTTCTTTTGACGCGCGTCGTCGCACAGGGCACATTCGACCTGCTCCACCCCGGCCACCTCCATTACCTCCGGGAAGCCGCGGCGATGGGGACGGAGTTGCACGCCATCGTCGCCCGTCACGAGAACGTCACCCACAAGGACGCGCCCGTGCTGGACGGCCGCCAGCGTACCGAGATGGTCGGGGCGTTAGACCCCGTCGACGAGGCCCACCTCGGCCACCCCGAGGACATCTTCGTCCCCATCCAGCGCATCGACCCGGACCTCATCGTTCTCGGTCACGACCAACACCACGACGAGGCGGCAATCGCCGACGCTCTCGCGACGCGGGGTATCGACTGTTCGATAGAGCGTGCCGGCCCCCGAGAACCTGACTTCGACGAGGAGTTGCTGTCGACGAGCGCTATCGTCCAGCGCATTCTCGACCGCCACCACTGAGAAACTGTTTTCCGGCGGGCGACGCCGGAGTCCGAACCTACAGCAGGTCCGCTTCGGCCAGTCGCTCGACGGCCTCCCGCAGTCGTTCCTTGCTCGCGGCGTAGGACAGGCGGACGTAGCCGGGCGTCCCGAACGGACTGCCCGGCACGGTCGCAACCTGTGCCTCCTCGACGGCCGCTTCGGCCCACGCCTGATCGTCCTCCCAGACGGGGAGCATCATATAGAACGCGCCCTCCGGAACCGGGACGTCCTTGCCGTGGTCGGCGAACAGGTCCACGAGCATATCCCGGCGTTCCTCGAAGGCGTCGCGCATCTCGACGACGGGGTCGTGGGTGTTCTCTAGGGCCTCGACGCCGGCGTGCTGGACGAAGTTGACTGCGCAGGTCACCGAGTGGCTGTGGAGTTTCCCGGCCTGATCGACGAGCGCTTCGGGCGCGCCGATGTAGCCGAGGCGCCACCCGGTCATCGCGTAGGCCTTCGAGAAGCCGTTGAGCGTGATGGTGCGGTCCTCCATCCCCTCTAGGGTCCCGAGACTGATCGGGTCGGCGTCGTCGTAGGTAATCTCCTTGTATATCTCGTCGGAGATGACGAGGAAGTCGTGTTCGACGGCCAGGTCACGGACGCCTCGAGGGCCTCGCGGGAGTAGACCGACCCGTGGGGGTTGCCCGGGGTGTTGACGACCAGCAGTTCGGTGTCGTCGCTGACGGTGTCGGCGAGTTCGTCCAGTGCGGGTTCGAGGTCGAAGCCGTGGTCGGCCGTGGACATCCGGGTGACCGAGCCGTTTGCCAGTTTGACCATCGCCTCGTAGGAGACCCACGCGGGGTCGATGAGACAGACTTCGTCCCCATCGTCGATGACCGACTGGAACACCTCGTAGAGGGCCTGCTTGCCGCCCGGCGTGACGATGATGTTGTCGGTGCCGTACTGGGTGAGGCCGTCGGCCTCGAACTTCTCGACGATGGCCTCCTTCAGCGCGGGGATGCCGTTGGAGGGGGTGTAGCCCACCTCACCGGCGTCCATCGCGTCCTTGGCGGCCTGTTTGATGTTCTCCGGTGTGTCGAAGTCGGGTTCGCCGACGCTGAGGTCGACGACGTCTTTCCCCTCGGCCTCCAGTTCGGCCGCGAGGTTGCTGATGGCGATAGTCGCGGACGGTTCCACACGCTGTACGCGGTCTGCGAAGTCGAATTCGTAGCTCATAGTTTACTCATATCGATGGCGCTCTCGACGGCCTCGCGCCCCTTCTCGGTGCGGGCCGCGGCCTCGTCCTGGCTCATACCCGGGCCGATGATGCCGAGCGTGACCGGCGTGTCACGGTCGAGGCTGACCTCCGTGAGCCCCTGCGCGGCGGCGTGACCGATCACTTGGTCGTGGTCGGTGTCGCCCGAGACGATGACGCCGAGCACCGCGACGGCGTCGACGTCCTCGCGGCGGGCCAGTCGGTCGGCCGCCAGCGGCGTGTCGTACGCGCCGGGCACCTCGTGGGTCGCCACTATCTCGGCGTCGCGGTCGGCGGCGGCCTCGCGGGCCGACTGTTCCATCTCCGAGAGGACCGCCCCGTGTTTGTCGTACTGGGCGATCACCAGCCCGAGCCTGACCATATCTGGCGGGTGGGCGCGTGCCCTGAAAGAACTACCGTTCCGCTCGCGGTCGGCAACCACAAGCCTTCTATCCACCCGGTGCGGTCGCTACGACAATGACGCCCCCGTCGAACGATTCGGACCACGACCCGACGGCGGACGCGGGCGAGGCCCCGGACGACGCCACCGAGAACAATCCGTCAGCGGACGCTACCGACAGCAACACGCCGGCGGACGACACTGCCCGTCCCGCGTCGGCGGACGGCACTGGCGGCCCCCCACCGGACGACCGGCAGGCGGCCGTCCTCGACCGAGTTCGTCGCCGCCCGCTGCTCGCGGCCGTCCTCGCGCTCACCGCCCTCGCGCTCGCCCTCAGACTGGTCTCGCTCGGCTCCCGCGCGGCCCACTGGGACGAGGCCCGCGTCGCCTACTGGGCGCTGTACACCCACGAACAGGGGTCGTTCGCCTACCGGCACATCATCCACGGCCCGTTCGTCCAGCACACCAGCCGCTGGCTGTTCCCGCTGTTCGGGGCGAGCGACTTCACGGTCCGCCTGCCGGTCGCCATCGTCGGCGGCCTGCTTCCGCTGTCGGCGCTTCTGTTCCGAAAGCGCCTGCGCCGAATCGAGGTCGGCGTCCTCGCCGCGTTCCTCGCGTTCAACCCCGTCTTCCTCTACTACTCCCGATTTATGCGCAGCGACGTGCTCGTCGGCGCGTTCATGTTCACCGCGCTGGGGCTCGGAGTTCGATTCCTCGACACCCGCCGGCCGCGGTACCTCTACGGTATCGCCGCGTTCGTCACGCTCGCGATAGCCTCCAAGGAGAACGCCATCCTCTATCTCGTGACGTGGGGCGGCGCGCTCGTGTTGTTGGCCGACCGGGCGCTGGATTCGCCCGGGTCAGACCGGACGGGCGTCGACAGGCTTAGGACCGCCGCCGGGCACGTCCGGGCCGTCGACTATCCCGCCGTCGGGCGTCGGTACCTCCCGCACGTCTCGGGTCGGCGGCGCTTGGCTTTGCGCTGTTCGTCTTTATGTTCGCGCCGCGGGGCGCGGGACTGGAGGGAATGCTCTATCTGCCCGCCTCACCCGACACCTTGCCGGGGTTCTGGACGGCCGTCACCGCGCCAGGCCAGTGGCCGACGGTCGTCGGGGCCACCGTCGATCAGTTTATCGCCGAGTACGGCGCGTGGGGGGCCTCCTCGACGGAGTTGACCATCGACGCGTACCTCACCCGCCTCGGCGGCACGCTGGAAGGATTGGGCTACGCCGCGGCGCCGCTGTCCCTGTTCGCCGTCGCCGGCTTCGTCCGCGAGCGCTACGGCGTCGCCGAGGGTCGCCCGCTGGTGATGCTGCTGTTTTTCGCCGGCGTCGCCTCGCTGGTCGGCTACCCCGCTGGCCTGTCCATCGGCGGCGGGTGGCGCTGGAACAACGTCCACATCCTCCTGCCGCTTGCCGTCCCGGCGGCCGTCGGCGTCGCGATGGTCGGCCGCTGGGGCTACGAGGCCTTCGCGGACGACGACGCGATCAGCGTCGGCCTCTCGGCGCTGGTCGTGGTCGTCGTCACGGGCCTCGTCCTGCTCAACGGCGCGAACCTCGTCTACCTCACGCCCGCGACCGGCGGCGACACCACGAACATCCTCGTCCAGCACGGCCAACCGAACGACGACCTCTCGACGCTTGAGGCGCAACTTGACGCCGCCGCCGACGCCGACGCGGGCGTCCTCTACTACGGAAATTCGAGTATGCGCGGCTCGTTCGTCAAGCGCGATCCCGCCGGGGCCGGATACAATGCCTACACCAACTTCCAGCCGATCTGTACCGACTGGAGCGAGTCGCTGCCCATCCACTGGTATCTCGCCCAGAGCGGCGCGAACGCCTCCTGTGAGACCGACCGGCAGGGCCTCCGGGAACGACTGAACACCGACCCGCCGGCCATCATCGTCACGAACGCCGCCGACGACAGCGTCCCGGCGGACCTGCTGGACGAACAGTACGCGGCGACGACGTACAACCTCCGGTCGAAGGACACCTCGCTCCCGAAGGCCACCGTCTACGTCGCCGACTGAAACCAGAACTGTTCTAACGGTCGCCCGGCAGGCATCCGGTATGGACTCCGGTCGTGAGGGTTCGACCGACCGCGACGACACCCCCGAGCCGGGGCCGACGGCGGACACCGAAGGGGACGGCGACCGACGGACGCTCCGCGCCCTGCTCCCCGAGACGGTGCCGCTGCCCGGCCGCCTCGCCCGGACCGACGCCGTCGTGGTCGCCGTCGCCCTCGTCGCCCTCCTCGCGCTTGCCCTCCGGTTGTACGGCCTCGGCTACCGCACCGCCCACTGGGACGAGGCCCGGGTCGCCCACTGGGCGTTACGGTACGACGAAACGGGCTCGTTCGTCTACCGTCATATCGTCCACGGGCCGCTGGCTCAGCACGCCGCCCGGTTCCTGTTCGGCCTCTTCGGGCCGAGCGACCTCCTCGCGCGCCTCCCGGTGGCGCTGGTCGGTGGCCTGCTCCCGCTATCGGCGCTTTTGTTCCGCGAGCACCTCCGGGACGAGGAGATGGTCCCGCTGGCGGTGTTTCTCGCCGGCAACTCCGTGCTGCTGTACTACTCGCGATTTATGCGCAGCGACGTGCTCGTCGGCGCGTTCGTGTTCACGGCTTTCGGCTTCCTCGTCCGGTACTACGACACCCGACGGGCGCGGTACCTCTGGGGTGGTGCGGCGTGGTTCGCCCTCGGCGTCGCCTCCAAGGAGAACGCTATCCTCTACGTCCTGACGTGGCTCGGCGGGTCGGCGCTGCTGATCGACGCCGCGCTGTTTCGCCCCCGGCAGCGTGCCAACGGGCTGGACCTGCTCCGTGGGAAAGTCGGTGCGGTCCGCGAGCGAGGGCTGGTACGGACCGGTGGCCTGTTCGTCGGCAAGGTCGGAGTCGCCGTCGCCGTCTTCGGCGTCGTCTGGCTGTACTTCTTCGCGCCGCGGGGGTCGCCGACCGAGGTGTACCCGCTGGTCTCCCAAGCAGAAATCGGGACGGTGACCTTCGGCGAAGCGCTCCGGAACCCGCTGCAGTTCCCGACGCTTTTGGCCAACACGGCCGAGTACTTCGGGACCGAGTACTTCTCGTGGTTTGGGACGGCCGGGGGAAAAGACTTCGTCGGGAAGTACCAGGAGTTCGCGCCGAAGTACCTCGACGTGCTCGTCACACACGCGCTGCCGGTGCTGTCGATGGCCGTAATCGGCTTCCTCGCCGAGCGATACGCCCGCGACCGGAGTCGGAACCTCGTGCTGTTTTTCGCCTACGGCGGGTTCGTCTCCGTGCTGGCGTACCCGCTGGCGCTCGACGTCACCGGCTCGTGGGCCTGGAACGCGACTCACTCGATCATCCCGCTGGCGGTGCCGGCCGCCGTCGGCGTCGGGATGATTCTCCGATGGGGCTGGGCAGGCCTCGACGGTGACGCCGTCACTACCGCGCTGTCTGTCCTGTTGGTCGTCCTCCTCGTCTCGAACCTCGCGGTCACCTCGTTCGGGGCTGTCTACGACTCTCCCCGCACCGACGAGAACAAGCTCACCCAGTTCGCTCAGCCGGCCGGCGATTTCCGGGCGACGACCGACGACATCCACCGCCTCGCGGCCGAGAACAACGGGACCGACGCGGTGATCTACGGCGATTCCTTCGTCGGCAACGAACCCTCCGAGACCAGACGCCCGGCCTGCGTCGGGGACTCGGGGTGGTTCAGCTCCCTTCCCATCCCGTGGTATCTCTACGCCAGCGACGCCAACACCACCTGTGCCGAGGACAGCTTCGACCTCAACGACAAGCTCACCGAGGGCGAGACGCCGCCGATAGTCGTCACCAAGGTCCAGAACCGCGACACCGTCGCGCGGTACGTCCCCGACTACGACGTGCGGGTCGGGCTCATCCGGACCCGCGGCGTCGAGGTGGCCATCTTCGTCGACACCGACAGGCTCGACGGCTGACGACCGCCACACGATACGTTTTTGCCCGCGCTCGTGGAACGGCGGCGTAATGACAACGCTCCCTGGACCGACCGTCGGCGTGGTCGGCGCGGGCCAGCTCGGCCGGATGCTCGGCGAGGCCGCCGCCCCGATGGGTGTCGACCTCGTGGCCGCCGACCCGACGCCCGACGCCCCGGCCGCACCGGTCGTCACCGACCAACTCGTCGGCGAGTTCGACGACCGCGAGACCTACCGCCGCCTCGCCGAACGCGTCGACGTGTTGACCTACGAGATAGAACTGGTCGACCCCGACCATCTTGAGTTCGTCGCCGAGGAGATGGACACGCCGGTCCACCCCCACCCCTCGACGCTTCGGATGATCGCGGACAAACTCGTCCAGAAGCGGCGGTTGCAGGAGGCCGGCGTCCCAGTTCCGCGGTTCCGCGCGGTCGGCGGCATCCAAGACGTGGTCGACGCCGCTGAGGAGTTCGGCTATCCGCTGATGCTGAAAGCCCGCGTCGGCGGCTACGACGGCCGCGGCAACGCCGCGATATACGACCGCCACGACGTCGAGGCCGCGCTGGAAGTCGTCGACGGCCCGTGGATGGTCGAGGAGTTTGTCGACTACGAGCGGGAACTGGCCGTGATGGCCTGTCAGGGCGACGGCGAAGTCGACACTTTCCCCGTCACCGAGACCATCCACGAGGAAGAGATTCTCCGGGAGACGGTGTCGCCGGCGCGGACGGACGACACGACGCGTGAGCGTGCCCGCGAGGTGGCGGTTGACGTACTGGACGTGCTCGATGGCCGCGGCGTCTTCGGCGTCGAGTTGTTCGAGACGGCCGACGGCGAGATACTGCTCAACGAGATAGCGCCCCGGCCGCACAACTCCGGCCACTGGACCATCGAGGGCTGTGAGACCTCCCAGTTCGAGCAACACCTTCGGGGCGTCCTCGGGTGGCCGCTGGGGTCGACCGAGCGCCGGAGTCCAACCGTCACGGCGAATATCCTCGGCGACGTCGAAAAGCGCCAGCCGGCCACCCTCGCCGGCGTCGACGCAGTGCTGTCGACCGACGGCTGCAAGATGCACTTCTACGGCAAAGACGAGGTGTACAACCTCCGGAAGTGTGGCCACATCACACAGATAGGTCGGCTGGACGCGGACACGACGGAACTGCTGGAGGCGACGCGGGACGTGCGGGAGGAACTGACGTTCACGGAATGACCGCCCCGTTCTCGTCCCGTCACGCTTAGGACGGCCGCGCGTGCATCCTCTCGTATGACAACCGCAGACTCCGTGCAGTCGTTGATAGACCAGTTGCACGAACAGGCCAAGATGGACCTGCCGAACGAGGCGACGCCGGACGTGGGCATCGTGATGGGCAGCGACTCGGACCTCCCGACGATGGCCGGCGGGAAGGGGAAACGGCCCGGCGCGTACGCGGCGTTGGCGGAGGAACTGGACTTCGCGGAACAGACCGACTACACCGACGCGCCCGATGCGCGGTTCACCTTCGAGACGTTCGTCGTCTCGGCCCACCGGACGCCGGAACTGATGTACGCCTACGCCGAGACGGCCGAGGCCCGCGGTATCGACGTGATCATCGCCGGTGCGGGCGGGAAATCCGCGGACCTGCCGAATATGACCGCCTCCATCGCCTACCCGCTGCCGGTCGTCGGCGTCCCGGTCCAAGAGAAGTCCGTCGACTCGGTCATCGGGATGCCACAGGGCGCGCCGATCACGGCCGTCGACGCCGGCAAGTCGTTCAACGCCGCGCTGACGGCGGCCCAGATGCTCTCCCGGAAACATCCCGAGATCCGCGAGCGACTGGTCGAGTACCACGACGAACTGCAGGAGGGCGTCGGCGAGGTGTCGCGTGACCTCCACGAGATGGGGACGCCGGGGTTCAAGGCCGAGTACTGGGAGTAGCGGCCGCGAGCGAAGCGAGCGGTTTTTCGCCCACGTTTTTCGACGAGCGGTACCCGCAGCGTTGTGAGTGGGAGCGAAGCGACCCGCGAACAGCGCGAGGATACCCGAGGAGAAAAAGGTGGACTTGCACGAGATGGGGACGCCGGGGTTCAAGGCCGAGTACTGGGAGTAGCGGCCGCGTCCCGAGTGGCGGCCGCGTACTGGAGCCGAGAGCCGACAGCTTTTGCCCGGTCCGTCCCAAGCGGCAGTCGATGACCGTCTCGACCAGACAGGCGCTTTTGACTGTCGCCGTCGCGATGCTCGTGGTGCTCGCGGGCTGTTCCGGCGGCGACGGCGGGGGCGACGCGGCCGACGACACGTGGGACGAGGGCGACAGTTACACCTACTCGCTCAACGGGAGCGACCGGACCATCTCGTGGACGGTCGATAGCCTCGACGGGTCGACGATGACCGCGACGGTGGCCGTCGGGGGCAACTCGACGCGGTACCGCGCGTCAACGTCTGCGCCGTTCGAGGGCTTTCGGGAGAACCTCGACTCGCCGTTCGATGCGCTCCTCGTCGCGCCGTTCGCGGCGTTGCACAACTATCAGGACCGGCTGATCGGCAACCACTCGCTGTCGGCGAACAACACGTGGACCGTCCAACCGCCGTCTACGGACTCCATCGCTGGAGGCCCCAGCGGGGAACGCGCCGTCACGCCGGGGGAACTCGACTCCCTACGGATGGACGTCGTCGGGACGAACACCGTCGCGGGCACGGAGTGTACCGAAGTCGTCGGGACGCCCGAGTCCGGCACAGCGGGTGAGATACGGCTGTGCGTGAACGCCGAGTGGCCCTTCCCGCTGTCGGTCGGCGACGGCGGGCCGACCCCGCTGTTCGAACTGACCGAGTACGAGCGGTGACGGGGCGGGCGGGAGCCAGCAACGGTTGCCGTAAAACCCAACACTGAACCCTTATATGCCGCCGTTCCTAAGCGCCGAACAGAGTAACCCGTATGAGCAATCCGTGGATCGCGATCGGGGCGCTGGCGCTCGTGGGTCTGGCTATTCCAGTGGTGATGATGGCTACGTCGGCCCTCCTGCGCCCGAGCGTTCCGGAACAGGGCAAACGCGCCACTTACGAGTCCGGTGAGATCCCGACGGGCAGCACGCGCATCCGGTTCAACATCCAGTACTACATGGTCGCGCTGTTGTTCGTCGTGTTCGACATCGAGACCGTCCTCATCTTCCCGTGGACGGTCATCTACAGCGACGCTGTCGCCGAGGTCGGCCTCGCGCGAGCGCTCGTGCCGATGCTCGTGTTCCTGACCACGCTGGTGGTCGGACTCGGTTGGGCGTGGCGAAACGGCGCGGTCCGGTGGGTGCGGAGCCCGCGGGCCGAACGACAGAAGGTCGAACAGTAACTATGAGCAGCGATCAACCACTGACCGACGCGAGTACAGAGGGCCAGACAACCCAGGAAGCGCGGATGGGCGACGGAGTCGACGACCGGTTCAACTCCCCGCTCCGGAAGGCGTTCGGGACGTCTCCGTTCATCCTCACGAAGTTCGACAAGTTCATGAACTGGGTCCGCGGGTCGTCGATGTTCATGCTGCAGTTCGGTATCGCCTGCTGCAGCATCGAGATGATGCACACCTACGCGGTCAAACACGACCTCGACCGCTTCCACGCCGGCGTGCCCCGCGCCTCACCGCGACAGGCCGACGTGATCATCGTCCCGGGGACCATCGTCTCGAAGTTCGCGCCGCGGATGAAGCGCGTCTACGACCAGATGGCCGAGCCGAAGTTCGTCATCGGGATGGGCTCGTGTACCATCTCCGGCGGTCCCTTCCAGGAGGGCTACAACGTCGTCAAGGGTGCCGAGGAGGTCATCCCGGTCGACATCCACGTGCCCGGCTGTCCGCCCCGCCCCGAAGCGCTGGTTTACGGTGTCGCCAAACTGCAGGAACAGATCGCCAACGGCGAGTCCGCGCCGGTGACGGTCAAACCCTACGAGTTGGAGGAGTTCGGCGACCTCGAACGGGACGAACTCGTCGACCACCTCGCACAGGAGATCGACGAGGAGACGCTCGTGATGCGGTACAACTGGACTGATTCGCCATGAGTTTAGAACAGCCCGAACCGCCGACGGGCGGCGACGAGGTCGGCGTCACCGCCGACGGCCTCGACTACGACGAACTGGCCGCGCTCGTCGGCGACAACGTCATCGACCGCGAACAGCACGTCAACGCCGAGGGGTTCGTCATCCGGCCCGACGCGGTGCAGGACACGCTCTCGACGTTGCGGAACGAGGCGGGCTTCGACCACTGCTCGGCCGTCACGGCCCAGGAGTACGACGACCGCTTCGAGTCGATCTACCACCTCAAGAAGTTCGACGATCCGACCCAGCAGTTGAGCGTCGTCGTCCCGACGACCAAAGACGACCCCGTCAGCGAGTCCGCGGAACCGGTGTTCCGGACCGCCGACTGGCACGAACGGGAGGCCTACGACCTCGTCGGCATCGACTACGAGGGCCACCCCGACTTGCGACGGATCCTCCTGCCCGAGACGTGGCAGGGCCACCCGCTCTCGAAGGACTACAATCAGAACCAGCCACAGGTCGTCCCGCTCCGGGAACACGCGAACCCGCTCGAAGAGGACCACTCCGCCGGCGAGGATTCGGATACGATGTTCGTGAACATCGGGCCTCACCACCCGGCGACCCACGGTGTCCTCCACGTCAAGACGGTGCTGGACGGCGAACAGATCGCCGACATCGAACCCGACATCGGCTACCTCCACCGCTGTGAGGAGCAGATGTGCCAGCAGTCGACCTACCGCCACCAGATTATGCCCTACCCCGACCGGTGGGACTACACGCCCGGTGGCATCCTCAACGAGTGGGCCTACGCCCGCGCGGCCGAGTCGATGGCCGACATCACCGTCCCGGAGTACGCCCAGGTCCTGCGGACGATGTCCGCCGAGTTGACCCGGATCTGTGCCCACCTGCTCGCGCTCGGCACCTTCGGGCTGGACGTCTACGGCGACTTCACGGCCATCTTCATGTACGCCGTCCGCGACCGGGAGGTCATCCAGAACCTGCTCGAGGACCTGACCGGCCAGCGGCTGATGTTCAACTACTTCCGGCTGGGCGGGGTCTCGTGGGACCTGCCCGAACCCCGCGAGGAGTACCTCGAAGACGTCCGGGACTTCATCGACGAACTGCCCGAGCGACTGGAGGAGTACCACGACCTCATCACGGGCAACGAGATATTCCAGATCCGGTGTATCGACACCGGCGTCCTCCCGCCGGAGGTGGCGAAGAACTACGGCGCGACCGGGCCGGTCGCCCGCGGGTCCGGCATCGACTACGACCTGCGCCGGGACGACCCCTACGGCTACTACGACGAACTCGACTGGGACGTCGTCACGCAGGACGGCTGTGACAACTACGCGCGGGTCCTCGTCCGGATGCGGGAGGTCGAGGAGTCGGCGAAGATCATCAGCCAGTGTGTCGACCTGCTGGAGGAGTGGCCCGAGGACGACCGCGACATTCAGGCCAACGTTCCCCGGACGCTCCGACCGGACGAGGACAAGGAAGTGTACGAGGCCGTCGAGGGCGCCAAAGGCGAACTGGGCATCTATATGCGCAGTGACGGCACGGACAAGCCCGCGCGGTTCAAGATCCGCTCGCCGTGTTTCTCGAACCTCCAGACGCTGCCGGAGATGTCCGAAGGGGAGTACATCCCCGATATGGTCGCCTCGCTCGGTAGTCTCGACATCGTCCTCGGGGAGGTCGATCGGTGATGTTGCCGCTGCAGTCCGCGACGCCGCTTCCGGACCGAATCTCGGGCCTGCTCGGTCTCGGCCAGTTCGGCGTGCCCGGTGAACTGCTCGCGGGACTGCTCGCGTCGGCGCTGGTCGCGACGTTCGTACTGCTGAACACGGCCGTCGCCGGCCCGTGGGCCAAACGGAAGATCACGGCCTCGTTCACCGACCGGATCTCGGTCAACCGGATCGGGCCGTTCGGCCTCGGGACGATCGTCGTCGACTCCGTCCGGCTGTTGTCGAAAGAGCTTATCATCCCCGAACGGGTCGACCGGCCGGCGTTCGACCTCGCACCCCTCGTCCTCGCCAGTTCGGCGCTGCTCGGGTTTGCGGTCATCCCGATGGGCAACGGCATTCAGGTCGCCGACCCGGAGATCGGGCTGGCGTACGTCTTCGCCATCGCCTCCATCGCGTCGCTGGGGCTGGTGATGGCCGGCTACGCGTCGAGCAACAAGTACTCGTTCCTCGGCGGTCTGCGCGCGGTCGCACAGAACCTCGCCTACGAGATTCCGCTCGTCCTGACGGGTGTCTCGGTCGTGATCTTCGCGGGGTCGCTGCAGATGAGTGAGATCGTCGCGGCCCAGGAGGCGACGCTGTTCGAGGTCGCTGGCGTCGCTATCCCGCAGTGGTTCGCCATCGTCAACCCCTTCGCGTTCGGGTTGTTCCTCGTGGCGAACCTCGCGGAGGTCGGCCGCAACCCATTCGACATCCCGGAGGCGCCGACCGAGATCGTCGCCGGGTACCAGACCGAGTACAGCAGCGTCTACTTCGTGCTGTTTTACCTCGGGGAGTTCATCCACATCTTCCTCGGCGGCGCGATCATCGCGACGCTGTTCCTCGGCGGTCCGGCGGGGCCGGTCCTGCCCGGCATCGTCTGGTTCACGATCAAGATCTGGCTGGTCTTCCTGCTGACCCAGTGGTGCCGCTCGGCGGTCCCGCGGGTCCGGATCGACCAGTTGATCACCATCGGCTGGAAGGGAATGCTGGTGTTGAGTCTCGCGAATCTCGTGCTGACGGCGGCTATCGTCGGGGTGATCGCCTGATGGGCGTCCCCGTCCGAACCACGCCGCCGGCGCGCCGACGACACGCCGGCCGCGGTGCGATTGTGACTACTGGAGGTGACCTACGATGATCGGAGTCCTGAAATCGATGGCGACGACGATGAAACACGCGCTCGACGGGAACACGTTCACCGTCGAGTACCCCGAAGAGGCACCCGAGGTCAGCCCCCGATTCCGGGGCGTCCACAAGTTTAGTCAGGAACGCTGTATCTGGTGTCGGCAGTGTGAGAACGTCTGCCCCAATGACACGATACAGATCGTCACCGACGACCAGCGCAACGGCGAGCAGTACAACCTCCACATCGGGCAGTGTATCTACTGTCGGCTGTGCGAGGAGGTCTGTCCCGTCGACGCCATCCTGCTGACCCAGAACTTCGAGTTCACCGCGGACACCAAAGACGAGTTCGCCTACAACAAAGAGCAACTCAAGAACGTCCCGTGGTACAAAGACATCGACCCGCTTGCCTCCCGTGAACCGGACCGCGGCGCGTGGATCGGCGAAGGCGACGGCGAGATAGACTACCAGTAGCGGACTCGTCTGTCGGCGCGCATTCGTTTTCCACGATCGTACTCCATCCGCCAGCGGTCGCGGTGGTGAAATCCACACGCTGACCCTGAGATTGCCGGTCCACGTCGCGTTGGTCCGGGAGCGGTCGATTTTTGCTCCGTTTCCAGCTAGTTGGGGCAAAAACCACCGGAACAAGTGACACGCGCGCGGACGAGAAAGAAATCTTCAAAGGGCGCCCCGACCCAGAGCCAATTAGTATGGCATTGTACGAGTCAATCGCTTTTGCGCTGTTTGCCGTCGTCACGCTCGGGTCTGCACTGGGCGTCGTCCTCGTGCGTGACGTCTGGCACTCGGCGCTGTTGCTGGGCGTGTCGCTGCTCAGCGTCGCCGTGCATTTCGTGATGCAACAGGCACCGTTCGTGGCAGCGATGCAGGTCCTGGTGTACGTCGGCGGGGTACTAATCTTGATCACCTTCGCCATCATGCTCACACGACGGGATTCAGACACCACAGTCGACGAGGTGGGCGCATGAGTCGCCCCCGCTTGACCGACGAACTGAATCCCATCGCGGGGCTGGCGGCCGTTGCGCTGTTCGGCGTGCTGGCGGCCGTGTTCCTCACCGCCGAGTTCGGCGCGCCGCAGGGCTTCGAGCAGGGCGTGAGCGTTATGGACGGCATCGGCTACGCGCTCTTTGACCTCGTCGATCAGTCGTCGCTGGTCACCGAGGGCTTCCTGTTCGCGTTTCTGGCCGTCGCAGTCGTGCTCGACGCGGCGCTGGACGGCGCGCTGATGCTCGCCCGGCGTGAGGAAGACGAGGCGGCAATCGCCGACGGGGGTGACGAGCGGTGATCGCGACCGAGTGGTACCTCATGCTGTCGGCCGGGCTGTTCTGTATCGGCCTGCTCGGCATCCTGATGCGCCGGAACGCGCTGATCTTCCTGATGTCCGTCGAGCTGATGCTCAACGCGGCGAACATCAACCTCGTCGCGTTCTCGCTCCAGCACGGCAACCTCTCGGGGCAGGTGTTCGCGCTGTTCGGGATGGCCCTGGCCGCCGCGGAGGTCGCGGTCGGCCTCGGCATCATCCTCGTCCTGTACCGCAACTTCGGAGACATCGACGTGACGTCGCCCACAACGATGCGGTGGTAACATGGCAGGGATATACGACCTCGTTCCGGCGATTGCGGCGCTGCCGCTAGCATCGTTCGTCATCGCGCTGTTCGCGGGCAAGGACCTCCCGAAGAAGGGCGCGCTGCCCGGGATTCTCGCGACCGCCGGGTCGCTGGCCCTCTCGCTCGCCGTCGCGGTGACGGTCTTCACCACCGGTGAAGGCTTCAACCAGAACCTCTACACCTTCGTGGCCGGGCAGGACACGTTCAGCCTCCATCTCGGTGTGCTGATCGACCCGCTCTCGGCGCTGATGTTGGTGATCGTCTCGCTGATCGCCACGCTCGTCCACGTCTTCTCGCTCGGATATATGAACGACGAGGGCGAGACCGGCCTGCCGCGGTACTACGCCGGGCTCGGCCTGTTCACCTTCTCGATGCTCTCGTTCGTGTTCGCCAACAACATCCTGATGGCGTTCATGTTCTTCGAGCTCGTCGGTCTCTGCTCGTATCTGCTGATCGGCTTCTGGTTCCGCGAGGCTGGCCCGCCCAGTGCCGCCAAGAAGGCGTTCTTGGTCACTCGCTTCGGGGACTACTTCTTCCTCGTCGGCGTGGTCGCCATCTTCGCCACCTTCGGCACCGGTGCCTTCGCCGGCAGCGAGAGCTTCCCGCATCTGGCCGAACTGGCTCTGGAGGGCGAATACGACGTCAACACCTTCTTCGGCCTCGGCGAGCAGGCGTGGTTCACCGTCCTCGGACTGCTCGTCCTGGGCGGTGTGATGGGCAAGTCCGCGCAGTTCCCCTTCCACACGTGGCTGCCGGACGCGATGGAGGGTCCGACGCCCGTCTCGGCGCTCATCCACGCGGCGACGATGGTCGCGGCCGGGGTGTTCCTGGTCGCGCGGATGTACGGCTTCTATGCGCTCTCGCCGACGGCGCTGGCTATCATCGCGCTGGTCGGCGGCTTCACGGCGCTGTTCGCGGCGACGATGGGCGTCGTCAAGCAGGAACTCAAGCAGGTGCTCGCGTACTCCACCATCTCCCAGTACGGGTATATGATGCTCGCGCTGGGGTCCGGTGGCTACGTCGCCGCCGTCTTCCACCTGACCACCCACGCCGTGTTCAAGGCGCTTTTGTTCCTCGGTGCTGGGTCGGTCATCATCGCGATGCACCACAACGAGAACATGTGGGATATGGGCGGTCTGAAAGACAAGATGCCGGTGACCTACTGGACGTTCCTCTCGGGGTCGCTGGCGCTGGCCGGCATCGTCCCGTTCGCCGGCTTCTGGTCGAAAGACGAGGTGCTGTACGAGGCGCTGATCCACGGCCTCGGCACCGAGGGCGGCCTCGGTATCGTGTTGCTCGCCGCGTACGCGATGGGACTGTTGGCCGTGT
This sequence comes from Halapricum sp. CBA1109, assembly GCF_009741825.1. GTDB lineage: Archaea > Halobacteriota > Halobacteria > Halobacteriales > Haloarculaceae > Halapricum. Next base: position 27,677 of record NZ_WPCA01000005.1, on the reverse strand, counting down.
TCTTCACCGGCTTCTACACCTTCCGGATGGTGTATCTGACCTTCCACGGCGAACCGCGGTCCGATATCGCTCGTGACCCCGAACCCGTTCGCTGGAACGTCAAGGGGCCGCTCGCGGTGCTGGGCGTCCTCGCGGCGACGGTCGGGTTCATCAACATGGTCCCGGTGAAGAAGGTCACCGGGCTGGAGATAGATTACCTCCACCAGTTCCTCGATATGGCGCCGGAGGCCTATCTGACGAACGTCCACCACTACACCGAACTACTGGAGACGGACGCGTTCGCGGGTATCCACGCGGCGACGCCGCTGGGCGAAGTCGGAACCGTGGCGGCCAGCGCGGCCGTCTCGCTGGGGCTGGCGCTCGCGGGCGTCCTCGCCGCCAGACAGCTCTACAACGCCCCGCAACCGGTCGAACACACCGACCGGCTCGGCCGGGTCAAAACGATCCTTATGCACAACTACTATCAGGACGAGTATCAGGTCTGGCTCGCGCGGGACGTGACCGTTCCGTTCGCGGGCGTGCTCGACACGTTCGATCAGGGTATCGTCGACGGCGTCGTCAACGGGGCGAGCAGTGTCAGCCGGACGGCCGGCCGACAGGTCCGGAAACTCCAGACGGGCGTCGTCACGAACTACGCGGCACTGCTCACGCTGGGGCTGGTACTGCTCTTGGCCGCGTTCGCCGTCGTCGGGGGGTGGGTGTAGATGTGGATTGAAGCGCTCATCCTCTCGACGCTGGTCGCCTCTGGCATCGTCCTGCTGGCCCCGAACCGCTACGCGGGCAAACTGGCGGCCGCGCTGTCGCTCGCGCCGCTGGCGTTGTCGGGAATTATGTGGCTGAACTACGACGCCGCGGGCAACGCCTTGCTCGGCGGCGATATGGCCTACGAGACGACGACCCGGTGGGTCGAGTTCGCCTCCTACGGCCTGAACTGGCACGTCGGCGTCGACGGTATCAGTATGCCGCTGATCGTGCTGACGACCATCCTCACCACGCTGGCAATTGTCAGCGCGTGGACGCCCATCGACACCCGACAGTCCCAGTTCTACGGCCTCGTGCTGTTCCTGCAGGCCGGACTGCTCGGTGTCTTCACCGCGCTCGATTTCTTCGTGTGGTTCATCTTCTGGGAAGTCGTCCTCGTGCCGATGTACTTCCTTATCGCCATCTGGGGCGGGCCGCGCCGGAAGTACGCGGCCATCAAGTTCTTCGTCTACACCAACATCGCGAGCCTGATCATGTTCGTCGGGTTCCTGACGCTGGTGTTCTCGATGGGGCCCTCCGTGCGGGCGATAGACCTCACGCAGGTCGCCCAACTCGTCCGGACGCCGGGCGTCGTCGAGGGCATCGCCGGCTTCAGCCCCAACACCGTCAAGCTGTTCGCGTTCACGCTGATGTTCCTCGGGTTCGCCGTGAAGGTGCCAATCGTCCCCTTCCACACGTGGCTGCCGGACGCCCACGTCGAGGCCCCGACGCCGGTGTCGGTGCTTTTGGCCGGCGTCCTCCTGAAGATGGGGACCTACGCGCTGTTGCGGTTCAACTTCACGATGCTGCCCGGCGTCGTCAGGGACTACGCCGCGCTCATCGCCGTCTTCGCCGTGGTGAGCGTCATCTACGGCGCGCTGTTGGCGCTGGCCCAGCAGGACCTCAAGCGCATCGTCGCGTACTCCTCTATCTCCTCGATGGGGTACGTCATCCTCGGACTCGTCGCCTACACCACCCACGGCGTCGGCGGAGCGACCTTCCAGATGCTCAGCCACGGGTTCATCTCCGGGCTGATGTTCATGGTCGTCGGCGTCATCTACAACGAGACCCACACCCGGATGGTCGGCGATATGTCCGGGATGGCCGACCGGATGCCCTGGACGGTGGGCATCTTCGTCGCGGCCGCGTTCGGCTATATGGGCCTGCCGCTGATGAGCGGGTTCGCCGGCGAGGTGCTCGTCTTCCTCGGTTCGTTCGACTCGACCATCTCGCCGCTGTTCACCGCCGTGGCGATGTTCGGCATCGTCATCGTCGCGGGCTATCTCCTGTGGGCGATGCAGCGGACGCTGTTCGGCCCCTTCGACTTGGAGACGGAGTACGAGATACGCCCGCGCCCGTCCACGACGTGGCACCGCTGGTGGTGCTGTTGCTCTGTGTGGTCGGGCTGGGTGTCAACCCTGACATCTTCTACGGTATGATACAGGACGCTATCAACCCGATCATCGAAGTCCAAGATGCGCTCGTCGGCGCCATCGGAGGTGGGCTCCGATGACGGGCGCGACGCTGTTGGAACTGCCGGAGTACGCCGCGGTCGCGCCCGCGGTGATTATGATCGTGACGGCGCTTTTGTTGCTCGTCATCGACAGTATCTCGCCGGAACCCGGCGAGAACGACCGCCTCGCGCTGAACGCGGTCGCCATCGTCGGTGCGGTCACGGCGCTGTCGGTGTCGGCGTGGTTCCTCGTCGCCGGGACCGGCCAGACCGAGGGACCGATATCGCTGTTCGAGGGGGCACTCGTCGTCGACGGGATGGCGCTGTTCTTCTCGATCATCGTCTCCAGCGTGACGGTGCTGGTGTTGCTGGCGGGGTACGACTACGCCGCCGGCGACCGCTATCAGGCGGAGTATCAGACGCTCGTCTTCCTCGCCGCCTCGGGGATGATCCTGCTGGGGATGGCAAACAGCTTCGTCGCCGCCTTCCTCAGCCTCGAACTGGCGAGTCTCCCCTCCTACGCGCTGGTCGCCTATCTCAAACACAACCGCGGGAGCGTCGAGGCCGGCCTGAAGTACTTCCTCGTCGGCGCGCTCTCCTCGGCGGTGATGCTGTACGGGATCAGCCTCGTCTACGGCGTCACCGGCACCTTCCAGTTCGCCGCGGTCGCGGAGGCCATCGCGGACACGGGACTGGTCGGTATCCTCGGCGTCGGCATCGTGATGATCGTCGGCGGCGTGGCGTTCAAGACAGCCTCCGTCCCGTTCCACTTCTGGGCGCCCGAGGCCTACGAGGGCGCGCCCGCGCCGGTGTCGGCGTTCATCTCCTCGGCGTCGAAGGCCGCCGGCTTCGTGCTTGCGTTCCGCCTGTTCGTGACCGCCTTCCCCATCGGCGTCGTCGAGGGCGTCGTCGACTGGACGCTGCTGTTTCTCGTCCTCTCTATCGTCACGATGACGCTGGGGAACTTCGCCGCGGCGACCCAAGAGAACGTCAAGCGGATGCTGGCGTACTCCTCCGTCGGTCACGCCGGCTACGTCCTCATCGCGCTGGCGTCGGTGACGACCGGGAGTGACGGCTACGCGCTCGGGGCCGGGATGGCCCACCTGCTGGTCTACGGCTTCATGAACACGGGCGCGTTCCTGTTCATCGCGCTGACGGAGTACTGGGACGTCGGACGGACGTTCGAGGACTTCAACGGCCTCGGCTGGGAGGCGCCGGTCGCCTGCGTGGCGATGACGGTGTTCATGTTCAGCCTCGCGGGCCTGCCGCTGGGCGGCGGGTTCGTCTCGAAGTACATCCTCTTCGGGGCGGCCGTCCGCTCGGGGCTGTGGTGGCTCGCGGTCATCGCGGCCATCAACAGTGCGCTGAGCCTCTATTATTACTCGCGGGTCGTCAAGGCGATGTGGATCGACGACCCCGAGGGTAGCTTCGAGATAGAGTCCTACCCGGTCGGCATCTACGCGGCGATCGTCATCGCCGCCGTCGTGACGGTGCTGTTGTTGCCCGGGTTCGGTCTCGTGAGCGAACACGCCAGCGCGGCCGCGAGCGCACTGGTCTGAGCGTCCTCACCCGCCGCGGGCGATAGATTCGTGCGTGCGGACGATTTCTTCGAGGTCACCGACCTCCTCGCGGAGTTCCGCCGCGAGTTCGTCGGCCTGTGACTTCAGCGCCCGGTACTCCGTGTTCTCGGACAGTTCGGCCTCGGTGTGTTCGGCTTCGAGCACCAGCAGTTTCCCCATAATCCCGAGAAATCGCTCCAGGTCCTCGTTTCGGTTGCGGGTGGTGACGTGCTGGTCCAGTGTCGTCATCAACGTCGACGTGTCGACCGGTTTGCAGAGGTAGTCGTCGAAGTCCATCTCCAAGATGTTGAGGTCGGGGTCGACGGCCGTGACTATGATCACTGGGCAGTCGTAGCCCTCCGCACGGATCCGCTCCAGTACCTCGTCGCCGTGCATATCCGGCATCCGGCGGTCGAGCAACACCGCCGCGACGTGTTCGTCCATCTTCTCGATAGCCTCGACGCCGCCGTAGGCGGTGACCGGCGCGTACGTGTCCTGCAGGCGGAGCGCGTAGAGGTCGGCGACGTCCTGCTCGTCGTCGACGATCAGGACCGTCGGTTTCGCGTCGATGGTGGACACGGTCACGGCTACCGGCCCCACCGACAATAGTGTGCGTGGTCGCGGCCATCCCGCGACGCATAAGTAGTGCGGCGCGGACTCTGAGGTATGAAAGCGACCGCGACGGCACACCCGATTCAGGGGCTCGTAAAGTATCACGGGATGCGGGACCCGGAACTACGGATGCCGTTTCACGACAGTATCAGCGTCTGTACGGCCGACAGTCGGACGACGACGACCGTCGAGTTCGACGCGGACCACGACGACACGTACATCGTCGACGGCGAGGTCGTCGACGGCCGCGGCGCCGAACGCATCGACGACGTCGTCGACCACGCCCGAACGCTCGCTGACATCGACACACCGGTCCGGGTCGAGAGCGAGAACTCCTTCCCGACGAACATCGGCTTTGGCTCCTCGGCCTCGGGGTTCGCTGCGCTGGCGATGGCACTTAGCGAGGCCGCGGGCCTTGATCTCACTCGACCCGACGTCTCGACCATCGCCCGCCGCGGGTCCGCATCGGCCGCGCGTGCGGTGACGGGCGCGTTCTCGCATCTCCGTACCGGCGCCAACGACGAGGATTGTCGCTCCGAGCGCATCGAGACGCCGCTTGAGGATGACCTCCGCGTGATCGGTGCGATGGTCCCCTCGTATAAGGAGACCGAGGCGGCCCACGAGGAGGCCGCCGAGAGCCATATGTTCGAGAGCCGGATGGCCCACATCCACGGGCAGATAGCGAACATGCGGGACGCGCTCCGGTCGGGGGAGTTCGACCGCGCGTTCGAGATGGCCGAACACGACTCGCTGTCGCTGGCGGCGACGACGATGACCGGCCCCGCCGGATGGGTCTACTGGCAACCCCGGACCATCGAGGTGTTCAACACCGTCCGGGAACTCCGTGAGGAGGGTGTGACGGTGTACTTCTCGGTCGACACCGGCGCGAGCGTCTACGTCAACACGACGGCAGAGTACGTCGACCGCGTCGAGTCGGCCATCGGCGACTGCGGTGTCGACACCCGGCGCTGGGAGGTCGGCGGACCGGCGCGGATCCGCGACCCCACGGATGCGCTGTTCTGACCGGCCGCGGCAAACGGGGACGATAAGTAGCCGTAGGCCTCAGGTCCGAGTATGGACTTCCGGTTTCGCCGCCTGCTCGCGGGGACGACCGGCCTGACGGCCGTGCTGATGCTTCTGGGTGTGTTCACCGCCAGTTCCGCGGCCGGCCTGACCTGTGCCGGGCGCTGGCCGTTCTGTGACGGCTTCCTCGGGTTGTTCCCCGCTAACTGGATGAGCTTCATCGAGTGGTTCCACCGCCTCGTGGCGATGATCACCGGCTTCGTCATCCTCGGCGTCGCGGGCGTCGCGTGGCGACGCGGTGCCGACCGCCGGATCCGCTGGGCGCTGGTCGGGGCCATCGTCCTCCTGCCGATCCAGATACTGCTCGGCGCGCTGACGGTGACGCTCAACGGCCTGTTCCCCGGCGGTTACTCCCCACCGATTCAGGCCGCTCACTACCTGACCGCACTCGTCATCTTCGCCGGCCTCGCCGGGGCGACGGCGCTGGCCTACGCCCCCATCGAGCGTTCGCGCCTCCGACTCGCGGCGCTTTTCGCCGCGGCGATAGCGCCCCTCCAGTTCCTGTTCGGCCTCGGTGCCGGCATCTGGTACGGTCCCTACTATCAGGTCGGCTACTACGCGCTGTCGCTGGCGCTGTTCGCGGCCGGTACCGGCGTCGCCGTCTGGGCGGGCGACACACGCCGCCTCCGGTCGCTGACGGTCGTCGCCGCCGTCTTGCTCTCCTTCCAGATGCTGCTGGGCCGTCGCCTCCTCGGCGTCGCCGACCCGCTTCTCACCAACGCCGTCGCCGCCGGCGTCCTCGGGACATTCGTCGGCGTCGCGCTGTTGGCCTACCGAATCGACGGCGTTCCCCTCCCCGTCGTCGGCGATATCGTCTCCCGCTGAGACGGGCAGTAGACTCATACGCTCGCAGCCGCTACCCTTCGGTCGATGGGATTCAGCGTCAGCGGTTCCTACGTCATCCTCGGCGTCGCCATTCTCGTTTCGCTGGGGATGGCATACGGCGCTGTCAACGGCAGCCTCGAACGGTTCAGCGACGCCACCGCGGCCGACCAGTCCGACGCTATCGACCAGTACGAGACCGACATCGCTCTCGAATCCACGTCGTACAACGGGACGCACCTCCGGTTCGAGGTGGTGAACGCTGGCGCGACGACGCTCGCGGTGTCGAAGACGGACGTGCTCGTCGACGGCCGGTACGTCGACCGGCGGAGCCTCTCGACGACCGTCGACGGGGACGGAGACACCGACCTCTGGAACCCCGGCCAGACCCTCCGCGGGGCCGTCGAGACTGACGCCCCCCGACGCCTCCAGATAGTCACCGAACACGGCGTCGCGAGCGCAACCTCGGTCGTCTTGTTCCGACAGGCCGAGCAGGCCGCGTTCACCAACAGCAGCGATCTCCGCTCGGCCACCGTCGACGGCGTGGTGACCGACACCTACGGCGCTATCGGGCAGTCCATCGGCCCCGCCCTCGTCAACTTCGGGGAGACGGGCGTCGCGGAACTCCCGGCCGTTGAGGGCGATACGGACCTGATCGTCGCCACGGCGAACGGCGACCGGACGGCGCTGACGACCGGCGCGAAACCCGACGCCTCGCGTCTGGCCGCGGGCCGATGGCTCGGCAGCGACCCCTCGGTGTTCTACGTGAACGATACCACGGGCAACGTCTCCCGCGTCACGGCCGACGGGACTGCCGCGGACATCGCCGGGACGGACGCCGACGGGGTAGCCGGCATCGGCGATATCGACGCCGACGGCGCGGACGAACTGGTCTACGGCGGCAACAGCCCCGACGGCAACAGCGACACCGTGAACTACGTCGACGACGACGGATCGACGCTCGTCGGGACCGGACAGGGGTACGGCACCAGCGGCGGCATCGGTCTGGGCGAACCCGGGGACTTCGACGGCGACGGACAGGCTCGTACCCCCATCGTCGACGGCAGCAACGACGTCCTGCTGGTCGCGGCCGACGGGACGACGACGGCGCTGACCAGCGATGGCACGGCCGCGAAAGCCCCGATGGCGACCCGGGACGTCGACGGCGACTTCGACCCTGAAATCGTCTTCGTCGGTACCGACGGGACGCTGCAGTTGATCGACGACGTGGGCGGCGAGAACGCGATAACGGTGGTCACCGACGGAAACGGTGACCCCGTGACGGCAGACACCGACGCCGGCGCGACCTGACGCCACCGGGACCGCTCACATAAAGTCCGAGAGGCCGGTCTGTCCGTCGTCGTCGTCGGACTCCTGTTCCTCGTCGGTCGCTTCCGCTTCGCTGGCCGCCGCGAGCGTCGTGGTCGCCTCGTCGTCGGCCTCGTCCTCGGTTCCGTCGTCGTCCGCGCCGGTGGCAGTCCCGCCCTCGAAGGCACCGCCGCTGGCCTCGACGGCCGACTCTTCACGGAGCGCCTGTGCGTCCTCGACGATGGACTCGACTTTGTTGGTGGTCTCGCCGCTGCCGGTGACGAAGGCGACGTGGCCGGCGTCGAGGTCGTAGGCGGCGGCCATCGCGACGGTCAACTCCCGGTTCTTGCAGTGGTGGGTCATCGCCGAGAGGAAGGGCATAATCTCCTGTCGTGCGGTGCCCATACTGACGCCGTTTTCCTCGGCTATCTTCCGGGCGACGTAGTCTCTGGTCTCGCGGGCCCCCTTCGAGCGCCCGAGTTTCGAGAAGTAACTCGGCGGACCGTACCGGGTCCACCCACCCTTGGATCCGCTTCGGGCGGCCGCGACGCCGGCGGTCATGTTGTCGCCCGCGTACTTCCAGAAGGAGTAGTTCTGGGTCGCGCGCACGCGGCCGAGCCATCGGTCGGCCCGCGAGAGCGCCTGATACGCCCGCGCGAGTTCGGCCCCCTCGTAGTCTTTGGGCATGTTGTCCTCGATCCAGTTGATGAGGTCGTCGGGCGTCTCGTCGACGTCGTAGGACTCTTTGAGCGCCGTCTCGGCGTCGCCCTCTTTCAACACCGTGTCGAGGTACTCGAAGATGCCGGTGCTGCGGTCGCGTTCGCCCGTCACCACGTCCTCGGCGGCGATAGCGTCCCGACCCTCCGTCAGCGCCTGCAGGTCGTTGATCGCCCCGCGGAGGTCGCCGCTGTTCATCTCGGCGATGCTGTCTAAGGCGTCGTCCTCGAACTCGATGCCCTCGCGGCGGCAGATGTCCCGCAACACGGGGACGATAGAGCGCTTGGAGACGGCCCGGAACTCGATGTCTTGGGTCGCGTCGCGCAGTCCCCGGCCCATCTCGTAGTACTCGTTGGCGATGAGGAGCATCGGTTGGCTGGCTTCCTTGACCAGCGACGTCACCGCCCGGGAGCCGCCGCGGTCGGCGTTGCCGTGGATGTTGTCGGCCTCGTCCATAATCAGCAGGCGTCGGCCCGATCCCCCCTCGCCGAGAGTGCCGGACTTGGCGGCCTCGCCGGCCACCCGCTCGATGACGTCTTTCGTCCGGGCGTCGGAGGCATTGAGTTCGATGGTCGGCCACCCCTTGTCGCTCGCCAGCGCGTGGGCGGCGGAGGTCTTGCCCACCCCGGGGACGCCGTGGAGGACGACCGCCTCGCGGTGGTCTTCCCACGTGTCGGCCCACTCCTGTAGGGCGTCGCGGGCCTTGTCGTTGCCCCGCAACTCCGAGAGGGTCGAGGGCCGGTACTTCTCCGTCCAGTCGGTCATTGGCATCCCTTGGTCCGAACTCCGTTTAGTGGTTGCGCCCTACCGGCGCCACTGATCCAGCCATACGATTTCGTTCGCCAGTTCCTCGGACGGATAGTGTGAGAAAACTCGTTCGAGTGTGTGGACGGCTCCTTCGGGGTCGTCACGCAGATAGTTCGGGTCGGTGTACACGACGAGTCCAGCGTGGTCTACTGTTTCGGTGAGTCTGGCGAAGTCCTTCTTGTCGTGCGTAACGAGGATGTGACCGTTCCCACCGGCGTACCGTAGAGCCGCTCGTCGTCGGTCGCCTCGCCGAACGCCTCTCTGGCTTCGACGACCTCGTGCCCGTTCGACTGGAGGGTGTTGATGAATACTCGTGGGACGTGTTCGTCGGTGAGCAGAGGCGCGATTACTTTGCTGGCTCGGGCGGTGACAGAGACTTCTCGGCAAGCGCCCTCTCCGCATCCTCGTGTGCCTTGCGAACTGCTCGCATCTCCTCGGGATGCTCGTGGTAGTACGCGAGTGCCGAGTACACCTCGCCGAGAGACAGGTCGAGCTGGTCGGCCACGTCGGCGGCCGAGTGGTCGCCTCCGACGACCAGTTCGTAGACGTGTAGCACGCCGACGCGCGTCCCCTCTATGCGGGGGTCGCCGCCGAGAACGTCGTCAGTCCGAACGATGTCTGCCATTGTCAGAATGTAGTTCGGCTTCCAATATAAACCCGTGCGTGGGAATACACCAACTGTCAGTGTGTCCGTCTGATATCGGACTTTGTTGACTGCTCCGTCCAGTCGGTCATTGTCGGGCGTAGGCGCGACCCGGATACAGTGGTTGTGCCACGGGCCTCACGCGTCGGCGAACCGCTCGTCGATATCGTCTATAGCGTCGGCGATGACCTTGCGCTCGGCGCGGCGCATCGCCCGGATGGCCTCGTCGGTGTAGTCGACGTCCATCGTCGGCATCCCGCGGGAGAGCAGGCCGCCGATGCCGCCGCCGACGACGTCTTTCGGGTCGAAACTCGTCTGCAGGGCAAAGGCCGCCCGGTTCTCCCGGAGGGGCCACGTGAACGCGAAGTGCTCTTCGACCAGCGCCCGGGCTTGGTCGGCGTCGAGACTGGCGCGGACGGCCGGCCAGAACTCCTCCTCGGGCGTCTCGACGACGGGTTCGACTGCCTCGGCCAGCCCCGCCAGTCGGCCCATCAGGACGTCCTCTATCTCCCGGCGGCGCGACGCCGGGACCGACGATTCGATGGCGGCGGCGAACCCGTCGGCGGCCAGCAACTCCTCGCGGTAGTCGGCCACGTCGCCGCCGGCGTCGACGCAGTCGAGGAGGATGGCGAACTGTTCGACAGTTTGGTCCCGGTAGGCGTCCAGTTCCGGTTGGACGACGCGGCTCCAGAGCGCGTCGCTGTTCTTGAGGAGGCGGTCGATTAGCTTCCCGCCCCGACCGGCGGTGCCCCGGCGCAGCGCCCGCGCGACGGAGAACTCCTCGGCGGTTATCTCGATGGCGTCATCGACGAACCGTTCGAACCCGGTTTCGACTGCCTGTCGGGTCACGTTCCCTACCAAGGAGTGGGCCACTTTGTAGCTACCGGCTCCGTCGGGTCCCGAGGAGCCGCGACCCGACGACGAAGGCGCTCGTGAGGACGACCAGCGCCTGCTGGCCCGACCGGACGACGGGGAAGACGCGCTCGACGTTCGCGGACTCTTCGCCCCTGCTCGGGTCGACGCCGGTCCGGTAGTGGACCTCCTCGGTCGAGCCGACGGCCCCGCTCTCGCCCTCGCCGCCGGTGGGCGTGGTCGCGTTCGTGGCGTTCGAGCCGTTGGGTTCCGGCGGCGAGAGGTCCACGAAGGTCTGAACGAACCCACGCTGGTTCGACAGCAGGACCTCGCCGTTGAGTTTGTAGAACTGGTCGTGGACGGGGTAGAAGACGTTGACGCCGTTGAAAAAGAGGTCGGGGCCGATAGCGCCGAACGTGACGGCCGCGACGGTCACCCACGCGATGCGCGGGCCGGCCGCGAACCGCGACCGGAGGACCGACGCCTCCCGGTAGCGGGTGTCGTAGACGATCAGCCCGGCGAGCAGCGCCGGGAGCAACAGGGTGTGGAAGGCCGCGCGGTGGGCGCCACCGATCCACCACCCGAGGAACACGTCGAGGTCGACGAACACCGTCGCGGCGACGACGACGACGGCCAGCGACCGCCACTCGAAGGCCCGGCCGAGCAACCCGGCCGCGATCAGCCCGGCGAGTGATACGTGAACGACTGTCGAGGGCATAGCCGACTGTGAGTGACGGGTCGATATATCCCTTGGGACGCGCCTCCCGGCGCGTCTCGGGGTCCCAGCGCGGTACCTGCACTGGTCTCCCGGCCGTCTCGTACCGGCGCGCACCGCGAACCATCCGTACGGTCAGTAGTACAACGCCGAGGACGTAGAGGATCCAGACCGCACGGGACCCCCCGAACGGTCGCGTGTACTCCACGACGGCGACGACCCCGGTGATGGCGGCGACGTAGAGTGCGTTCAACCCGACGAAATCCGCCAGTCCCTCCTCGTCGGTGACGCGCTCGGCGTCGTATCCGGCGATCAGATGCACCATCCCGAAGTACCTGATGATGACGCCCAGAACCGCGACGAGCCCCGCCGCGAGCGCGAGTGAAACGGTCGTCCCCGCGTTCATACGCGTCGGATGGCCCCCGAATCGTATAAATCTCAGCTCCGTCGGTGAGAGAAACGGGGACTGCTCGATTGCGACGGACCGGTTCGGCAACTGTCGTGACTGCGGTTCGACAGTGGTTTGGCGCTCCCCGACGACGAGAAGGTATGGACGAGGCCGCACGCCGGACGCTGGCCGAACGAATCGCCGGGGAGATAGCGATCAGCGACGACGTGGGTGCGACCATCCGGAAGTGGCGGACCGACTTCGAGATAACCCAGACTGAACTGGCCGACAACCTCGACATCTCCTCGTCGGTGATCTCGGACTACGAGAGCGGCCGCCGGGACAACCCCGGTATCGCCGTGGTTCGACGGTTGGTGACGGGTCTGATCGAGATAGACCAGCGCCGGGGCGGAAGTCACGTCCGCCGACACGAGCGACTCCTCTCGGCCGGGTTCGACACGGACGTGGTGTTAGACCTGCGGGAGTATCCGGCGACCGTCCCGCTGTCGCGGTACTACGACGCGGTCGGGGCGACCGAACTAGTCGCGGGCTCACAGGACACTATCGCGGGGCACACGATCATCGACAGCATCGAGGCGATAACCAGACTCTCTAGCGAGGAGTTCTATCGGCTGTACGGCCAGAGTGCCAACCGCGCGCTGGTGTTCACCAACGTCACTCGCGGGGAGTCGCCGCTGGTGGCGATGCGTGTCGTCAACCCGACGCCGAACGCCGTCGTTCTCCACGGTATCGGTCCCGACGACGTCTGGGAGCACGCGACCGACCTCGCGCGCATCGACGGGTTCGCGCTGGCGGTCGCCGACGGCGACCTCGCCGAGACCAGACAGGCCCACCGGGCGTTCCTCTAGGTGCACTCCTCGCGGTAGTTCTGCGTCGTGACGAACCCTTCGCCGTCGATCCGTTCGGCGACCGCGTCGGTCAGTGCCTCGTTGTCCGGGTCCGGGTAGTCGAGCCATCCGCCGTCGGTGTGGGTCCCGTCCTCGACGGGGCCGACGACGTTGTGCAACAGGGCGTGTGTTACCATCGCGACGCGGAAGGTCACCTCGCCGTCGTAGCCGTCGAACTGGCCGCCGTCAAGCACCGACGCGTAGCCCGGCGTCTCGCTGTAGCCGATGCGGTTCGTGTCACCGACGTCGCCGAGGACGACTTGGTGGTAGCCACAGTACCGGTCCCCGAGCAACTCCCGGGTGTAGAACCGGTCGACTCTGTCGCTCGACCCGATATCGACCGACCGGTTGAGTCGGCCGGCGGTGTCGCCGGCGTCGACGATGTGGAGGTCGATGCCGCTCGACCCGTCGGGGTTCTCGATGGGCATCGTGTTCCAGACGCTGCGGAGTTGCTGGCGCTCGGACTCGGTCATCCCCGTCACGTTCGCCCCGTAGTTGAACTGGACGTAGAGGTCCATCCGGTCCGGGCTCGCGGTCGAGAGGTCCATCCCCCACGGCGTCACGCCGGCCTCCTCCCACGCGTCGGGGAAGCCGTCGCCGTCGCTGTCGGTCGTGTTCGTCGGCGCCTTCGACACCGTGGGGCTGTCGCTCCCGACGCCGTCGTCCGCGAACAGCTCCTCGAGTTGCCCCTCGTAGCGGGCGTCCTCGATGTCGCTGACGACGTCGTCGATACCGGAGTCTTCGACCAGCGTGTTGGCGAACCACGGTGCCGCGACGCCGAGACCGCCGATGAACACCACGACGAACACGACCATGAAGGCGAGCGCCTTCGTCTGTGGCGAGTCGGGCGTCAGTCGGTCGTACGTGGTCGCGAGACGCTCGCCGCTGGCCGCACCGACCTCCGTGAACAGGCGGACGAGGCCGAAGATGACCGCGAAGGAGACGACCAAAAACAGTATCAGCCCCGCCGCAATCAAGACGGGCCGTGGAATCGACTGGCCGACGTTCCGACTGACGGTGTCACCGACCGCCCGCGCGACGGCGACCGCTCCGCGGAACGTCTCCGATAGCAACGGCGCGAGGACGACCACCGCGACGACGGCCGCGACGACTCTTCGTCTCCAACCGCACATACCACCCCCTACCGGGGAACGGGTAATAGCATCTTCGGCCGTCCCGTCCGGCTGGTTCGTAAGCGTTTTTCGCCCGCCCACGAACAGTAGAGTATGGACCTGCGGGTCATCGAGAAAGACGACACGAGCCTCTCTATCGAGATCACTGGCGAGGACCACACCTTCATGAACGTGCTCAAGGGTGCGCTGTTAGAGACCGAGGGCGTCGCCGCGGCGACCTACGACATGAACCCCGAGCAGTCCGGCGGCCAGACCGACCCGGTGTTGACGATCAAGACCGAGGACGACACGGACGCGCTGAGCGCGCTGGAGGCCGGGACCGACCGCGTCATCGAGAAGACGACCGCGCTGACCGAGGCCTACGACGCCGCCATCTAACAGTACGCGACGGTGACGAACAGCCGTCCGTCCGGCCCGACGTGGGCGTCGACGCCGGCCTTTGTCACTTCACTGTCGGTGGGGTCGATCACGTCCGGATCGTCACCGAACCCGAGCGACTGCGCCAGCGTCACCGCCGTCTTGTCGCCGCTTACACCCGACACCGTCCGGGTGAGCGCGCCCGGCGTCGACGAACAGTCCGTCTCGAACCGTCGGATGTCCCGTTCGGTCACGGGCCGGTTTTCGTCGGTGTAGTTGTTCTTGACTGTTCGTCTGGTGACGTACGTGGCTACGTCGTCGAGTCCATCGTCGCGTTCCAGCGGTGGCCCGGTCCGCTGGGCGTCGATGTCGGCGGTCACGTTCGCCTCGATGTCGGCCATCGAGACGTTGCCGTAGGTCGTGTTCTCGCCCGGCACGTCGCTGACGGCGGGCGTCCCGAGCGGGAGGATACCCGGGACTTGGATGACACCGAGGAGCCCCAGCCCGAACACGGCGACGAGGGCGACGACGGCGACGATGACCGCGGCCTCGAAGCGGCCGATCAACTCCCGGTAGCTCGGGACGCTCCCGACCTCGGTGTCGTCGAACTCCATCGACTGCTTCTCGAAGTGGGGGTTACCACACCGCTTGCAGGGCGGACTGTTCCGCTGGTGGACCCGGCCACACTCCGTGCAGGCCCACGCGAACTGTTCGTAGTCGTCGCCGGCGGAGGCGGTCGGGACGACAGCTTCCTCGAGTTTGTGGTGCCCACAGTTGTCACAGGGTGGGTCGTTGCGCTCGTGGGGTTTCCCACACTGTGGACAGCGCCATTTCATCGTTTGCCATCGGGGTGGCGGCGAGGAAAAGGCATCGCCTCCGGCGTGTCGTCCGTCCCGAACTACAGCCGAACCGGAATCCCGCGCTCGTCGAGGTACTCTTTGACCCGCGAGATGGAGTACTCCTCGAAGTGGAAGATAGACGCGGCTAGCCCGGCGTCGGCACCGGCCTCGGTGAACACCTCGTACATATCTTCGGGACCGCCACAGCCCGAGGAGGCGATGACGGGCGTCGAAACGCTGTCACAGACGGCCTTCGTCAGCGGGATGTCGTAGCCCTCCTTGGTGCCGTCGGCGTCGATGGAGTTGACGAACAACTCGCCAGCGCCGCGCTCCTCGGCCTCCCGGGCCCACTCGATCACGTCCAGATCGGTCCCCTCGCGGCCGCCCTTGACGGTACACTCGAACCAGCAGGATTCGCCGTCGACCTCGACGTAGTGCTCGCCGCCCTCGTCGAAGCGCCGCCGTGCGTCGACGGAGATGACGATACACTGGTTGCCAAACGAGCGCGCGCCCTCCTCGATGAGGTCGGGGTTGGCGATAGCGCCGGAGTTGATCGACACCTTGTCCGCGCCCGCCCGGAGCGTCTCCTTGATGTCCTCGCGGGTCCGGATCCCCCCGCCGACGGTCAGCGGGATGAACACCTCGTCGGCGACCTGGCCGACGGTGTCGAGCATCGTCTCCCGGCCCTCCGCGGAGGCAGTGATGTCGAGGAAGACGAACTCGTCGGCCCCGGCGCGGTTGTAGCGTTTGGCCATCTCCACCGGGTCGCCGGTGTACTCCAAGTCCTCGAAGTTGACGCCCGTGTACACCGCCGCCTCCCCGTCGTCGTCGATGTCGACGTCGATGCACGGGATGATCCGCTTTGTCAGCATTGCGTAGTGGTTCGCCACAAGCGCCCAATACGGTTTCGCTCGGCGTCAGTGTCGCCGCAGTGTTCCGTTAGTTAGAAACCGCCGCTGGCCGAACGACCGAGTATGACCGAGGACGACCACGACACGACCCACGACGACCACGACGACCACGACCACGGGAGCGACCGGCCAGACTACGACCCCGAGAACGTCTCCATCCCCGCCAAGGCACCGCCGCTCCGAAGCACGGCCCCACAGAGCGAGTACACGACCGGACAGGTCCTGACCGGCGTCGTCGTCCTGGTCGTCGGCCTCGCCGTTATCTTCGGCCTCCCGCTGGCACTCGTCTGAGCCTGACCCCGACAACCGCCGGACCGGGTGTCCGGGTCCCTCCCTCTCGGTGCAATATTGTTATTTCAGGGCAATTCTAATTCCGGGAAATAGCTTCTTATACGGATGGGTATGGTTTGAGGCCGGTTTCCGATTGGTAACCCCGTGGTGGTATTGTATATTACTGGCACAACTATTATACGGGTTGGGCACGTACCGGGAGGTATGGCAGACGACATAGAGGACATCAAAGCACAGAAACGCGAGCAGTTACAGCAGACGGCGAACACCCCGGACGAACCGGTCCACGTCGAGAGCGGTGACCACCTCGACGAGTTGACCGCCGACCACGACGTGGTACTGGTCGACTTCTACGCCGACTGGTGTGGCCCCTGCCAGATGCTGGAGCCGACGATGGAAGAGATAGCGGCCGAGACGGCGGCCGTCGTCGCGAAGGTGGACATCGACGCTCTGCAGTCGCTGGCCGGCCAGTACGGTGTCCGCGGCGTTCCGACGCTCGTCCTGTTCGCCGGCGGGGAGCAGGTCGAACAGGTCGTCGGCGTCAGGGACAAGTCCTTCTACGTCGACCTGATCGAACGACAGGCCAGCTAACGGGCGTCGACGTCCGTGTCGACGACGTTGCGCAGACTTGCGAACGTCGTGTCGTCCATCGCGTCCCGGACGACAGTGTAGACACCGCGGAGGGACGCTTCTCGCGTCTGTCGGGCGGTGTGGTTGAGAAACCGGACGACGCGGTCGCTGTCACAGTACAGCAACAGCGCGTTGAACTCGTCGAACAGGACCCAGCCGTGGTCAGCCGCCAGCGCCTCGATAGCGCGGCTGTACTGCATACTGAGTCCCGTCAGGTCGCTCGGGTCGATGGCCTTTGCGGTCCACATCGGCCCGTCGTAGCCGTGGGCCGTCGACGCCAGCGGCAGGTGACCGACGTTCGCGACGTCGCCGCCGGACTCCCGTATCGTCCGTTCGACGGCCCGCGGCGACTTCGGCGAGACGACCAGCAGGTTGCTGTAGGCCGACGGCGGGAGCAGCGACAGCGACGGTTGCAGCGAGTCACACGCCACCAGCGCCTGCGTCCCGGCGTCGAGTCTGAGATACTGCTCCCCGACGGACTGTGCATCGCTGCGGCTAGTCATCGACTCCTCGGCCCCCCCGAAGGTTGTGTCTGCCGTCCCATATTCCCCAGTATCTTCGAGGTATGCGACGCGCCCGATATATATTTATCGCGGCGTCTGACGCTGTGGCATCCCGTGACAAAGCTTATCCCGGTCTGCCGTGTCACTGGTAGGCATGGAAGAAGCGTACGTCAGACTGCTCTGTCCGGAGTGTGCAAAGGAGTGGGAGTCGACGCCGCGGTCGCTACCGGGTCCGGACGAGATGTACCACTGCCCGAACTGTCACGCGACCCGCCACCTCTCGGAGTTTATGCGAACCGAACACGACCTCCAGACGCTGAAAGGACTCGGGAGCTAGCTGCTCGTCGCCGACCGCGCGCCGCAGGCGTCACACTGCAACAACACCGCCCCTTGCTCGCGGACGATGTGCGTGTCGGGGAGCCCACACTCCGAACAGAGGACGAACTCCTCGACGTAGGCGTCGAGGGCGTTCTGGATTCGGCGCTCGCTGAACTCACCGGTGAGGCGCGCACGCCCGCTCTCGTCGATGTGGCCGCTGGTCCCCACCTCGTTCTGGAGGAACTTCACGACGTGGTCCTCCTCGCGTCCGAGGCGGTCGACCGTCGACTGGAAGTTCTCGTAGACGCTGACGTTCCCCTCCTGTCGGACCTCGGGGTCGGGCACGTCGAACCGCTCGCTACCGCCGTCGATGTCGGGCGTCTCCTCGATAGCCCGGTCGAGCATGTCGTCGTAATCCATACCTATCCGTTTCCGACCTCGATGTATAAGTCTTTCAGACCGACCCCTCTATCTGTGAGGTAGTTTTTCGTCCACCCTGATTTCGGTGAATAGACTGCGATAAAATGCCCGATAACGGCAGTCGTTTGGTAACAGTACTCAGGGTACTACTATAATCCCCGAGCCGAAAGAAGGAGTTGACTATGAAGAAGCAGGAGCTCATTCACCTTCACGGCCTGCTCGCACAGGTACAAGATCACTACGAGGGCAACACCGGCAACACCGTCGACCACGACGAGTACACCGATCAGGGCGTCCGGCCGACATCGATTCACAAGTCGAAGACCGACCACAAAGCCGCCGTGTTCGCGCTGGCGGACGGGCTGACCGACGAACTGGAGTCTGACACCGTCGAGGCGGAGCCGGCGACTGCCGACTGAGCAGGTCGAGACGGCAGCTCCCCGGTGGGGGCATCTCGTTCTCGTACGTTCCCTGACCCCGTACCCGCAGTTGGCGAACGCAGACGACTACTCGTCGATCAGCGACTCGAACTCCGGCAGAATATCCTCGTCGTCGCCCTCGGCCGTCGCCTCGTCGCCTGCCGCTTCGTCGTCTGTCGATTCGTCCGTCTCCTCGTCGTCTATCTCCGCTATCTCGACGACTTCCAGCGGGATGTTCTCCAGTCGCTGACCGATCTCTTTCCGTGCGATCCGGGCGGCGTGTTCGTCGCGTTCGACGTTGAAAACGGTCATCTCCAACTCCAGCGAGACGAGGCTCTCGTCGGCGGCGATGTAGGCGGGTTCGAGCGTCTCGCCGCAGTGGGGGCACTCCCGGTCACCCATATTTATCTCGACGTAGTTGAGGTCCGGATTGAGCATCTCGCCGGTCTTGGAGATGGCGATACGGACCGCCTCGTCGGCCGTCTCTACGTCGTAGACGGGGACTGCGGCTTCGACGACAACACGGCAATCCATAGGTACGTGTTACCACGCCAACGATATGAAGCTTCGCACCGTCCCGAAACGACCATACCGACCGCCCCCTGAGAGGGGGCCGAATGCACAGCGGGCACATCGACGTGGCGTCGCTCGACGGCGGGATGGACCTGCAGGCCACCCTAGAGAGCGGCCAGTCGTACCTCTGGCGGCGCGAGGACGACGGGATGTACGAGGTCGACGCGCCCAGCGGTGGCGACGCTTGGTACTGGACGGTCGTCCGCCGCGCGGACGGATCGATCCGACTCGACCGCGGGGAGCCGGTCGTCGTCCGCGTCAGGCAGACCGACGACCGACTGGAGTGGGAGGCTCCGCCCCCGCCGAGGACGCCGTCCGATCGCTTCTGGGACTGGACGACGACCTGCCGGCCATCCGGGCGGCCTGTCCAGACGACGAATTGATCGAGGACGCCTTCGACCGCTTCTCGGGCCTGCGCATCGTCCGCGACCCACCTTTCGGCGGCCTGATATCGTTCATCTGCTCGGCCCAGATGCGCGTCTCCCGCATCCACGGGATGCAGGTGTCGCTGATGGAAGCCTTCGGCGAGGCCGTCACCTTCGACGGTCGCACGTACCACGCCTACCCGACGCCGTCGGCTCTCGCGGCCGCCAGCGAGGCCGACTTACGGGACCTCAGCCTCGGCTATCGGGCGCCCTACGTCGAGCGCAGCGCCGAGATGGTCGCCGACGGCGAGGCCCACCCAGAGGCGGCCCGCGGGATGGACTACCTCGACGCCCGCGAGTACCTCACGCAGTTCGTCGGCGTCGGCCAGAAGGTCGCCGACTGCGTGTTGCTGTTCTCGCTGGGGTTTCTGGAGGCCGTCCCGCTGGACACGTGGATCCGCAAGACCATCGCCGAGTACTACCCCGACTGCGAGCAGGGCAACTACGACGACACCTCGGCGGCCATCCGGGCGCGTCTGGGCGGCGAGTACGCCGCTACGCCCAGACGTACGTCTTCCACCATCTCCGCAACGGCGGCGGCGAGTAGTCCGACAGCGGGGGTAGGATTTTGAGGGTGCCGACCACACACTCGCCTATGAGCGACCGCACCCGCGCACACGTGTACGTCACCGGACGCGTTCAGGGCGTGTTCTTTCGGGCAACGACCCGCGACACCGCCCGCGAGGAGGGGGCCGACGGCTGGGTGAAGAACCTCGACGACGGGCGCGTCGAGGCGGTCTTCGAGGGACCGTCAGCGGTCGTCGAGGCGATGGTCGAGTTCTGTCACGAGGGGAGCCCGCAGGCCCGCGTCGAGGACGTCGAGGTGACCGAAGAGGACCCCGAGGGGATCGAGGGGTTCGAGATACGGCGGTAGCCGAGCGCTTATCGGCCCGGCCGTCGAACGCCTCGCTATGATCGAGGCAGTCATCTCCGGGGCCGATATGGCCGTCGTCGACGAGAACGCCGCGGCCTTGGGCGTCCCGCGCAGGCAGTTGATGGAGTCTTCCGGCAACGCCGTCGCCCGCGAGGTGCGGGCCGTCGCCGACCCCGGCGACAGCGTCACCGTCGTCGCCGGCCGGGGCAACAACGGCGGGGACGCGTTCGTCGCCGCCCGCTTTCTGGACGATTTCGACCTCACGGTCCTGTTGCTCGGGCGCGCGGCGACCATCGCGACCGACATCGCTCGCGGGAACTGGGAAGCGTTGCGGGACGCCGAGTACGACACCCGCGAGGTGCGGGACTCGACGGCGCTGGCGTTGGGCGACCCCGACGTGATCGTCGACGCGATGCTAGGGACGGGGATCAGCGGCGCGTTGCGAGAACCAGCGGCGACGGCCGCCGCGGCCATCGACGACAGCGACGCGACGGTCGTCTCCGTCGACGTGCCCTCGGGACTGGACGCGGGGACGGGGACGCTCCCGGCCGGGGCCGTCCACCCCGACCGGGTCGTCACGTTCCACAAGCCCAAGCCCGGACTCGCCGACCTGGACGCCACGGTGACCGTCGCCGACATCGGCGTCCCGGCGGCCGCAGAGCGCTTCGTCGAACGCGGGGACCTGACACGGCTCTCGCGGCCGGCGGACAGCCACAAGGGCGCGTTCGGGGAGGTGCTGGTCGTCGGCGGCGGCCCCTACACCGGCGCACCGGCGCTGGCCGCGCGGGCGGCGCTCCGGGCCGGCGCGGACCTCGCCCGGGTGGCCTGCCCCGAGTCGGTCGCCGATGCCATCGCCGGCTACGACCAGAACCTCATCGTCCGGCCGTTCGACGGCGAGCGGTTCACTCCCGAGGCCGTCGACCGCGTCCTCGAACTGGCGGCCGACCACGACAGCGTCTGTCTCGGGCCGGGACTGGGCGAGTCCGAGGCGACGCGGGCGGCGGTCCGGGAGTTCCTCGGGCGGTTCGACGGGACGGCCGTCGTCGACGCCGACGCCCTCTCGGTCGTCCCCGACGTCGACACCGACGCGACGCTTCTCTGTACGCCCCATCAGGGCGAACTGCGGGGGATGGGCGGCGAGACGGCCGAGGACTACCGCGAGCGCGGGACGCTCGTCGCCGACTTCGCCGCCGAACTCGGCCACACGTTGCTGGTCAAGGGCCGTTACGACGTGATCAGCGACGGACGGGACTACCGCGTCAACCGGACCGGCAACCCCGGGATGACCGTCGGTGGGACCGGTGACGTGTTGGCGGGGACGACCGCCGCACTCGCCGCGACCCTCCCCGTCGCGCAGGCGGCGGCGATCGGCGCGTACGTCGTCGGCGCGGCAGGCGACAGCGTCGCCGACGAGCAGGGGTACGGCCTGCTGGCGACCGACGTACCGGAGGCCGTCCCGCGGGTGATGTGGGGTGTCACCGATGAGTGACGACGAGTTGACCCACACCGGCGAGGAGGGCGAGGTCCAGATGGTCGACGTGGGCGACAAGCCCGACAGCCACAGGCGGGCCGTCGCCCGCGGGACCATCTCGTTGACCGAGTCGACCGTCGCGGCCATCGAGGACAACGCGGTCGAGAAAGGCGACGTGCTGGCGACCGCCCGAATCGGCGCTATCGACGCCGTCAAGCACACGTGGGAGACCATCCCGATGTGTCACCAGATTCCCGTCACGAACGTCGACGTCGCGTTCGAGGTGGGCGAGGACGAACTCACGCTGACCGTTGCCGTCGAGACGACCGGCAAGACCGGCTGTGAGATGGAGGCCTTACAGGGCGTGACGACGGGGCTGAACGTCGTCTGGGATATGGTGAAAGCCGCCGAGAAGGACGCCGACGGGGAGTACCCCGATACCGCCATCGAGGGCGTCGAAGTGATCGAGAAGACCAAGCGTCGCCAGTAGGTTTTGCCGCAATCGACGGTGGGAGAAAGCGGCGGGCGGACGTTCGTGTATGCGCGACACACGGGAGCGGGCGGCGGTCTGTGAACGGGCGGCACGCGCCGGCGGCGCGGTGGCGCGGGACACCTTCAGGGGGTCGCTGTCGGTGTCGACGAAGGCCGACAAGAACGACTTAGTCACCGAGGCCGACCACGACTCCCAGCGCCAGATAGTCCACACCATCGATCAGGCCGACCCGGACGCCCGGTTTGTCTGTGAGGAGACGCCCGCGGAGATAGCCGACGAGCGGTTCCTCGATTCGGTGCCCGAGTCGGGAACCTGCTGGGTCGTCGACCCCATCGACGGGACGGCGAACTACGCCCGCGGGCTCCGGTTGTGGGCCAGCGTCGTCGCCGCCGTAGAGGACGGCGAGGCCGTCGGGGCCGCGACGTATCTCCCCGCCGCACAGGACTGTTACACCGTCGGCCCGGACGGGGCGAGCCGTGACGGGACGACGCTGTCGACCAGCGACCGCGAGGACCCGGAGACGTTCGCGACAGCTATCACAGGCCGCTGGTCGGTCGACAGCGCCGACCGCCTCGGCACGCTGGCCCAATCTATCACCGAGACGCTGGGCGACTTCCGGCGGTACGGGAGCCTGCAGTCGACGCTCGCGTTCGTCGCCAGCGGCGAACTCGACGCCGTGGTGACGACGGAGCCGACGGCGCCGTGGGACACGCTGGCCGGCGTCGGGATGGTCCGCGCCGCCGGCGGGACGGTCACCGGCGTTGACGGCGAGCGCTGGACCCTCGACAGCGAGGGGTTGGTCGCCTCCAACGGCAACTCCCACGAGGCCGTCCTCGCGGCGGTTCCCACGCCGGCCCCGGAAGCGTAGTCCCACCACCCGCACACGGGACCGGAAACCTAAACACGCCGCGACACGGCACCACGGGTATGGACATTATCGACCGAATCGGACCGGTACGGGCGTGGCTGGGGGCGCTCGCCGCCGGGATTCTCGTCTTCGGCGGGGGCTCGCTCGTCGCGACACGGACCGTCTGGGACCGGTTCGTCTGGCGGTACTTCTGGGGGCCGGTGTACGCCGACGCCCACAACGCCCAGTGCGCGATCAAAGACGGGGGAAGTACCTCACTGGGCGGCCCGGGATTCGCCGAGACCTGTAGCGCCGCCGCCGAGAGCGCTATCGTCGTCACGCCGGGATACACGGCCGTCTCGGAAGTCGGATACATGATCGTCGGGCTGTTTTTCCTGATCGGTATCTATCTCCTGCTGGACCGACTGAACCTCGGTCACGACCGGGAGATGTTCTTCGCGCTCGTCCCGTTCCTGCTGTTCGGCGGCGTCCTACGGGTCATTGAAGACGCCAACGACTTCGTGTTCTCACAGACCGGCGAGATGGTCATCAGCTATCCGACGAACACACTGCTGATCAGCCCGCTCATCTACTTCACCGTCGCCGGTCTCACCTTCGCGGCGCTGATCAGCAGCGTCTCCCTCTCCCGGCGCGACGTCGTCGACTCCTACAGTCGGTTGCTCGCCGGTATCGGCACTACGCTGTTGGTCGTCACGTCGGCGGCGCTGGTCATCCTCGCGACGACCAACGACGAGGTGGGCGTCTATCCGCTGTTCTTGCTCGCGACCCTCGGATTGGCCTCGGCGCTGGCGTACGGCGTCTACGCGCTGGCCGACCGGGTCGCGCCCGAAATCAACGCCGGGACCGGCTACATCGGGCTGGTCGTCCTCTGGGCCCACGCCATCGACGGCGTGGCGAACGTCCTCGCTTCGGACTGGACGGACGCTCTGGGCGTCCCCTTCGCTTACACCCCGAAACACCCCGCAAACGCCGTCATCATCAGCGTGACCGAGTCGATACAGCCGGCTTCGCTGTCGGCTGCCATCGGCACCTCGTGGCCGTTCCTCGTCGTCAAACTCGTCGTCGCGCTGGCTATCGTCTGGCTGTTCTCCGAGGAGTTCATGGACGAGAGCCCGCGCTACTCGCTGATCCTCCTGATCGCTATCGCTGCCGTCGGCCTTGGGCCCGGGACCCGCGACCTAGTCCGGGCCACGTTCGGCATCTAAGGGAACGGGTGGTGGTCCTTTTCGAGTCGCGGTTCGAACCCGAGTGATTCGGGGACCGACCGCGCCCGGTCGCCGAAGTACGGTTCGTCGAAAAACAGCGGCTGGGCCGACGGAATCGACACCCTGACGGCCCGGAAGCCGAGCGTCTCGACGTCGCGGGTCGTCAGCGCCGCCGCGTAGGCGTCCATCCCGGCGTCGGCGACGCGTTCGAGGACGGCGTCCAGTTCGGCCTCGCCCTCGGGGACCTCGGACGGGCCGACGTCGCTGGCCGGGACCTGTCCGTCGACGTCGACGAACGACCGAACGCTCGCGGGGAAACCGGCGTAGTCGCCGATGGCACCGTCCTCGTCGGCGGCCTCGGCCCACCCCATCCCGCGCAGTTCCATCCAGTTCTGGAGAGCCTCGGCCAGCGCCGACCGGGCGGCCGCGACCGCGTCTAAGTCCGCCGCCGACCCCAGCGCGAACTTCGGCCACTCCTTGTCCCGGTGGACCGCGACGGCCACGACGGGCACGTCGACGTCCTGTGTCACCAGAAGCGGCGTCACCGACAGCGACTCGCTGCGGGCGCGGCGACACAGCGTCTCGAAGGCGGTGTCCTCGACGGCCAGCGCCAACGGGTCGAACGTTGAGTACCACGACAGCATCGCCGCGTCGCGTTCGATCACCTCGTACAGCCCCGACAGCAACGCGTCGACGCCGCCGTTGCCGAGACCGAGGCCGGTCGTCACCGGCGGACGGATGTCGTGGTCGCTCGGCGGATAGGTGACCAACTCCGCCGGCAGCGCCGCCGGGTCGCCGCTGTGGAGGTGTTCGCCCTCCACCCACCACCGCTCGGCAGCCAACTCGCGGTCGTCCGGGCCGACGAACCGCGACGGATCGACCGCGCCCGCGACCGACTCGGTCGTTCCGTGTTCGAACGATTCGCTCCGGTAGACGCCCGCACAGTACCGCTCTATGGCCTCGCCGAGACCCTTCATCAGCGCGCGGTTCCAGTCGCTGTCGACGCCGGCGGCCTTCGCGGGCGCGCTGGCGTCGCTGAACCCCGCGGTCTCACACAGCGTCGTCAGGTAGTACGGGGCCGGGAACGACTCGGCCTCGCCCACCTCCCGGACGACACCGATTCGTTCGTCCAATCCCTGCTCGGCACGGGAGAGTGACTCCTCGAGTTCTCGGTCGACGACGCTTCGATCGAGAGATCGGTCGTGGCCGTCCGCACACTCACACCCCGGAACCGGGAGCAGCGACCGCTCGGCGTGTGGTATCTCCCGGACGGTCCCGAACAGCGCCGGTTCGCCGACGGCGAAGGAGGCCGCGGCCTGCCCCGCGACCGCACCGGCCAGTCGGGCGACCGGGCCCGGCGGGGCCGCGGTCGGTTCCTCGTCGGGGTCGACGTTCGACCCCACGCGTGCCCGAAGACACTGGTAGCAGGCCGTTTCGGGGCCGAATCCAGTGACGGCGGCGTCGACGACCGGGTAGCCGCCGACGCCGCCGAGTTCGACGGCGAGCCACGGAGTTCCGGTCTCCCGAGCGATACGGTCGGCCCGTTCGAGTGTGGCCGCTCCGGCGACGGCGACGACGACGGCGAGGTCGCGTCGCCGATTCCGTCCGTCCCCGAGGGCGTCACGTCGGCGTCGACGTCCCGGAGGGCGGCGTCGACGGCCTCGACGGCGGGGCTCGATCCGACGACTGCGATAGTCATAGCTGCCCGAACGAGCGGCCGGGTAAAAAGGGTCGCGGCGTCAGGACGCCAGCAGGCTCTGGGCCACGCTGGCGAGTTCGTCGGCCTCGGCGTCGCCGAGTCGGTCGTCACCGAGCATGAGTCGGAGACGCGGTCGGCCCACGTCGATGGGCACCTTCTCGGTGTCGATCAGGCCGCGGTCCTCCAGTTGCGTCTTCGTCCGGGAGAACGTCGCCTTGCTGGCGAGGCCGATGTCCTCGCCCCACTTGCTGATGTCGTACAGCAGTTCGCCGTTCTTGGCGGCGACCAGCAGACTGATCGTCACTTCGTCGAGGCCGTCGCCGTCGCCGCGGGCCGTCTGGAGGGAACTGAGGACGGCGTCGAAGTCGGCGGCGGTCTCGGGACCGATATCCGAGTCGAGCGTCTCCCGGACCTGCGAGAGCGGGGGGGTCCGCAGGGAGAAGGAGTCGGCCGACTCGTACTGCTCGGTGTAGTGGGCGTAGGCGTCGTCGACGAACGCCCCGTCGTCTGTCACGAGGCCGGCGACGTGGTCGCCGCCGCTGACGACCGAGACGACCGACTCCGCGGAGACGAGCAGCGAGTTCACTGGCATATCCTCTTTCACGTGGAGGGTGAGCGTGTCCGAGGCGACTAGGTCCGCGGCGGTACTCGCGACGAGGAAGTCGTCCATCACGTCCTTCAACGGACGCTCGGCGGCGAGCACGTGTACCACGGGGGTGGTTTCGAGTCCGTCCATCGCCGACACCAGTTCCCGGATCATCTCCCGGGAGGGGTTGACGACGACCATCTCGTCGACGGACCCGAGTGCCGTCGTAAGGATGTTTTCGATGTCTTTTTCAAGGAGGTTTTGACTGACCATACTGTATATCTATATACCGTCGTGATATATTTAACTGTGTTGGCCATCTTCAATTATTTCACACGATTGTAACGTCAATGTGGCTCGTTCGCAAGGGTCGCCTTCACAGGCGGTCACAGCCGCGGCGCGAGGTCGTCCGACCAGTGCAGTTCCCCGTCGTAGATAACCGGGAGCGTCCGGCCGTCGAAGGCTGTCCGCAGCCTCGCCGCCGACACCGTCCGTTCGGTCGGGTCGCCACAGAGGCGTGGCGTCCCGTCGAACGGGCAGTCGTAGCGCTGGCCCTTCCCGTCGGTCGTGAGCACCTCGTAGCGGACCTCGTACTCGCCGTCGCGGCCGGTCAGGTGGACGACGGCCTCCTCCTCGGGGACCGGGACGAGCGAACTCGTCCCGTCGCCGACGACGGCGTAGTCCTTGCCCATCAGGACCTGCCGCCGGGCTATCTGCATCCCGCGTTCGATGCTGAATCCGTGGGTCAACAGCCGTGCGAAGGTCGTCCCGACCGTCGCGGCCTGTTCGTCGAGGACGGCCGTCAGCGTCACCGCTCCGGCCATACTGCCGGCCTCGACGAGGTCGATACCCTCGTGGTAGGAGCCACAGGCGTTGAGGAAGACGTCCGCGTTCGCGAGCGGGCCAGTTCGGCCGTCGACAGCGTCCCGTCGGGACAGCGCAGGCCGCCGTTCTCGCAGTGGCCGATGTAGTGGAGGAAGTCCGTCGGCGTCGCCAACTCCCGGGCCAGCTGCCCGACGGTGAGGTCCTCTCTGACGGTCACGTCGATGGGTCG